>CAIVGD010000227.1 GCA_903905395.1 uncultured Verrucomicrobiota bacterium | reverse complement strand
TCAGCTCTTCTGACTTCAACTTCAACTTAATCTTAAACTGGCTTTGCCATTCCCCTCTCCTATCTCCTCCCGGCGGCGGCCGCCCTCCCTTCAGATTCTTAAAAAATTCGCCAGCAGATCTTTCCCCTCTTTGCTCAAGATCGATTCCGGATGAAACTGCACCCCATGCACCGGAAACTCCCGATGCCGTAACCCCATGATCTCCCCCTCAGCCGTATCGGCTGTGATCTCCAGACACTTCGGCACCGAACTTTTCTCCACCAAAAGCGAATGGTACCGCGTCGCTTCAAACGGATTCGGCAACCCCTTAAAAACCCCTTTACCATCATGTCGGATCGGCGACGTCTTCCCGTGCATCAACCGCTCCGCACGCACCACCTTCCCCCCATACTCCTGGCCGATGCACTGATGCCCCAGACACACCCCGAGAATCGGCGTCCTCGGCCCAAACCTCCGGATCAACTCCATCGAAACTCCCGAATCCGCCGGCGTCCCCGGCCCCGGCGAGATAACAATCTTGGAGGGATTCATCTTTTCCACCTCGTCGGGCGTGATCGCATCATTCCGCTTCACCACGGGATCCGCACCCAACTCGCCAAAATATTGGACGAGGTTGTAAGTGAACGAATCGTAATTATCGATAACCAGCAACATAAGAAAACCCTATCCCAGCGTCCGCGCCGCGGCCACCGCCGCCAATCCGGCCTTCGCCTTGTTCACGCTCTCCTGATATTCGCCCTCCGGCGTGGAGTCGGCCACTAACCCACCTCCCGCCTGCACATAAGCTTTTCCACCCTTGAGCAGAATCGTCCGGATCGAGATGCAGGAATCCAAATTCCCGTCGAAGGAGAAATAACCCGCCGCCCCCGCATAGGCTCCGCGCCGTGTCGGCTCGCTCTCCGCGAGAATCTGCATCGCCCGCACCTTGGGCGAACCGCTCACCGTTCCCGCCGGAAAAGTCGCCCTCATGACCTGAAACGAGTCCTGCCCCGGCTGCAACTTCCCCACCACCCGCGAAACCAGATGCATCACGTGGGAAAACCGTTCCACCTCCATCAGCTCCACCACTTTCACGCTCTCATATTCGCAAACGCGACCCAGATCGTTCCGTGCCAAATCCACCAGCATGATGTGCTCCGCCCTTTCCTTCGGATCAGCCCGCATATCCTTCTCGTGTTGGATGTCCTCCGCGGGGGTGACCCCACGCGGCCGAGTCCCGGCGATCGGACGGATCTCCACTTTCCCATCCTCACAGCGCACGTGGGTCTCGGGCGAAGAGCCGACTAACGCCAACCCCGCCATCTCCAGACAAAACATGTACGGAGAAGGGTTGATCGCCCGCAACGCCCGATAGAGATCAATCGGACGCCCCCCGAACGGCACGGTGAATCGTTGGGACGGGACAACTTGAAAAATATCCCCCGCCCGAATGTGTTCCTGCATGGCCTCGGCCATTTTCAAATACTCCGCCTTCGTCATGTTCGGCGTAGCCCCCGCCAGCAGATCTCCTTCCGCCTTTTGAGGCACTTCCGATGGAGGTTTGCCTACTGGTTTCGCCAACCGCCCGGCCAGCGCCTCCAATCGCTCCACCCCTTTGCGATACGCGGCCGATGGATCGTCGCCGGTCTTCACCTGCACGACCAAACTCATCGTCCGGCGAGCGTGATCAAAGACGAGAAACTCCTCCACGAGCGCGAAGCAGGCGTCGGGCACTCTCAGATCATCCTTCTTCGCCATGCCCACCGTCGGCTCGAAGTAGCGCACCGCCTCGAAGGCGAGGAATCCCACCGCCCCCCCGGTAAACGGAGGCGGCTCCCCAGACCAGGCCGCGACCGGACGGATGCCCGCCAACATCTCCTCCACTTCCCGAAGCGGATCGGGATTTTCCGGAGCCTTCTCCTCCACTTCCCCATTCAGTTTAGTCAACCGTACCCGCCCGCCGCGGAACTCCATGACCGCAGTCGGACGCGACCCCACAAAAGAATATCTACCCAGCCGACCGGCAGACTCCGCGCTCTCTAATAGGAAAGCCGCCCCGCCCGACTGGGTGGAAAGTTTGATGTACGCGGAGACTGGGGTTTCCGCATCCGCCAAAAATTCACGGCTGATCGGAATCAGGTTTCCTTTCCCTGCCAGCTCTAGGAATTTTTTTTCGCTGGGAAAAATCATCGTTTATTCGGGGGCCGCACCGCGATCCCCTTCTCCTGCAGATACCACTTCACATCTGGCACGGTCAACTCGCCAAAATGAAAGAGGCTGGCCGCCAGAGCGGCGTCCGCTCCGCCTTTCTTGCCCAACACCTCGGCAAAGTGTTCCTTCGTTCCAGCTCCCCCGCTGGCGATGACGGGCACCCTCACCGCCGTGCTAACCGCCCGGGTGAGTTCGAGATCGTACCCATTCTTCGTGCCGTCCGCATCCATGCTCGTGAGTAAAATCTCTCCGGCTCCACGGCGCGTCCCTTCCTGCACCCACTCGATGGCATCCCGACCGGTGGGCGTACGGCCGCCGTGCGTCGTCACTTCCCAGCCGCCAGATGGTTTGCGCCGCGCATCCACCGCCAAGACCACGCACTGGCACCCAAAAGCCTCCGCCACCTCGGTGATCAATTCCGGTCGTTCCACTGCGGCTGTATTGAGGCTGACTTTATCCGCCCCGGCGCGAAGAAGTTCGCGGGCGTTTTCCACCGACCGAATCCCTCCGCCCACAGTGAGGGGCAGAAACACTTCCTCCGCTGTTTTTCGCACCGCCTCGAGAAGAATGGGCCGGGCTTCCGACGATGCGGTAATATCGAGGAAGACCAGCTCGTCCGCACCCTGCTCGTTATAGGCGCGGGCGCACTCCGCCGGATCTCCCGCATCGCGAATTCCGACGAATTTCACTCCTTTCACTACCCGACCCCGATCCACATCCAGACAAGGGATGATCCGCTTCGTATTCATAAGGTTTTGATTAAAAGGTTCTTAAATATATCCGTTGATGCCGGTAATAATGAAATTGATTTTGCCGTAGAATCAGCAATAATCCGAGTATTGTTTTACGCATCTTGATTTAAACATATTATATAACAATGAAGCCCAACGGTAAAAAAAGCCCGGCCAAAAAGCCGATCGTCACCGCCAAGAAGAGTCCTCCTGCCAAGACATCACTCGCCGCGACTCTTGCCTCCAAGATTTTCCCAGCCAAAAAGAGCTCCGCCAAGTCCGATTCCCCCCGGAAACAACCGGCCACTCCCCAGCTTCGTCTGGAGCCCCTGCCCATCGACCCTTCCGCCCATAAATTCGTCCTCCAACCATTCAGCCCAGGGTCGAACGAACCGGAACTGCCCTCCTTCGATCAACTCGGCGAGCTCCCGGAGAGCTACGGCACCCGCCGTCTTTTCCTCGCCGCCCGCGATCCCCGCTGGCTCTACGCCTACTGGGATTTCACTTGGCAACAGATGCGGGACGCGGAGCAAGAGGCGCCCAATGGCCAAATCTTCCTGCAGGTCTTCATCCCTGGGCAGGAACGGGTGCATCAGATCCATGTCTTCCCGGGTTCCCGCGAGTGGTATCTCCCAGTGCATCGTCCTGCCACCCCCTTCCAAGCCGAGCTCGGGTACTACCGCAACGATGGCTCATTCAACGCGCTCGCCGTTTCCGACGAAATCTCCACCCCGCGGGACGATCCTTCCCAAAATCGCGAACTTGAATTTGTTACCATCCCTTTCCACTACTCCTTCCGCCAACTGCTAGATCTGGTACGGGGACAGATGCTGCCCGGTGAATCGCTCGCCAAAACTCTCGCCCGTCTCCAGAACCAAGGATACCCCCTGCCCTTTGCCTACGCCCTGCGCCGCGTCGTCCCTTCCGGCGTGGCCGACCGCATCCTCGATTACCTCGGCGGCGATCTGGTCCGACGGACGCTTGTCGGTTCCCTCGAAATCACCGAAACCCTCCGCCGCCGCCTCGAGGAACTCTCCTCCAGTGGCGCACCATCCAGTCTGAGCTCCGCCGCGTTGGGTCGCGACCGCACCTTCGCCATGCACGTAAACGCCGAACTCATCCTCTACGGCGGCACGGTTCCCGGCGCGCGGGTCTCCGTCGATGGTCGCGAGATCAATCTACGCCCTGACGGAACCTTCTCCTACCACTTCACCTTTCCGGATGGACAGTTCCACATTCCCATCCAAGCCACCGCGCCGGACGGCGAGGAAAAGCGCTCCGCCCTTCTCTCCTTCCTGCGCCTGAGCACCAGCACCCCAGGCGTCGACCCCACCGCCCAACCCCCCATTCCTGAACCTCTTGGCCGCTCGGCCTAACCCCCACCTCCCCGCCTATGGCTCTCGGATACGTCGCTCCGGTTTTGCACGCCCACCTTCCCTTTGTCCGGCATCCTGAGTATCCGGAGTTTCTGGAAGAAGATTGGTTTTACGAGGCAATAACCGAAACCTACCTGCCTCTCCTTGATATGATGGAAGGCCTCGTCCGGGACGGGATCTATTTCCGGCTCACCATGTCGATGACCCCGCCGCTCTGCGCGATGATGCGGGATCCCCTCCTCCAAGATCGCTATGTCCATGGTCTCGAGAAACAGCTGGAGCTCGCCGGGAAAGAACTGGACCGCACCCGCCACGATCCCGCCTTCCACCACCTCGCCCAGTTTTATCACGACCGCCTCCAACACTGCCGCCACCTTTTCTGCGACCGGTACCGCCGCGATTTGGTCGGAGCCTTCCGCAAATTTCAGGACGCCGGCGTGCTCGAAATCATCACCTGCGGTGCCACCCACGGATTTCTCCCGCTCATGCGCGAGTTCCCTCAGGCCGTGCGAGCCCAAGTTCAGGTCGCTAAGAACGACTACCGAAACTGCTTTGGCCGCGACCCCCGTGGCATCTGGCTCCCCGAATGCGCCTACTACCCTGGCCTGGAAAACTATCTTCAAGAGGCCGAGATCCGCTGGTTCATCCTTGATGCTCACGGCCTGCTCTATGCCGAACCCCGCCCGGCCTACGGCGTTTTTGCCCCAGTCTTCACCCCCGCCGGTCCAGCCGCCTTCTCCCGGGACATCGAATCCAGCAAACAAGTCTGGAGCGCCGAGGAGGGATATCCCGGCGATCCCGAATACCGCGACTTCTACCGCGACTGCGGGTTCGATCTCGAATACGACTACATCCGCCCCTACATCCAGCCCAATGGTCTGAGGAAATTTACCGGCTTAAAATATTACAGGATCACCGGTCAGACTCCGCACAAGGAACCCTACCGTCCACACCTGGCCCGTGAGCGGGCGGCCAGCCACGCCGCCAATTTCATGTTCAACCGGGAAAAACAGGTCGAACACCTGCGCGGTGTAATGGGCGTCGAACCGATCGTCCTCTGCCCCTACGACGCCGAGTTGTACGGTCACTGGTGGTACGAGGGACCGATCTTCTTGGATTATCTCTTCCGCAAATCGGCACACGACCAGAAGACCTTCGAGATGATCACGCCTTCCGAATTCCTCACACGACACGATACCCACCAGATCAGCCAGCCTAGTGCCTCATCCTGGGGCAACGAAGGTCACTGGTCGGTCTGGCTGGAGGGATCCAATTCGTGGATCTACCCGCTCCTCCACATGGCCACCGTGCGAATGATTGAATTGGCCGGCCGCTTCCATAACAAAAATCCTCACACTCTTTGTGATCGGGCCTTGCGCCAAGCCGCCCGTGAACTCCTCCTCGCGCAATCGAGCGATTGGGCCTTCATTATGAAGACAGGGACGATGGTGCCCTACGCGGTTAAACGGACGAAGGATCACCTCCTACGCTTCAACCGGCTGTACGAACAGATTCTGGCCGACCGAGTCGAGGAATCCTTCCTCGGGAACTGCGAATGGCGCAACCCGATCTTCCTAGATCTCGATTGGCGCGTGTACGCATAAGTTTTTCGTCTCTAATTCCCGTCATAACGGGAACGCCTGCGTTTATTTTTTCTTTTTACTTTTTTTCGCCGTCACTTTTTTGCCGGCCGCTTTCTCCTCTAGAGCTTTCAGCCTCTTCACCAGTTGGGGCAACTGCTGCATGTGCGCCTCCATCTCCATCTGCTCCTTGATCGGCCGTGCGGGGGCTCCGCGCCAGGTCTGACCGGCGGGCACGTCCTTCGTAACTCCCGCCTTGGCCGTGATGATTGAACCAGCTCCGAGATGCACGTGTCCCACCGTGCCCACATGCCCGGCGATCACCACGTGATGCCCCATCGTGGTACTGCCCGAAAGTCCACTTTGGGCCACGATCACGCTGTGCGGACCCACCACGCAGTTGTGGGCGATCATCACCAGATTATCGATCTTCGCCCCCTCACCAATATGCGTCCGGGCAAAGCGCCCGCGGTCTATCGTGGTGTTCGCCCCGATCTCCGCATCATCATCAATCTGCACATACCCGAGCTGGGGAATTTTCACATGCTTCCCCTCTTTCATCTCGTAGCCAAAACCATCCGCCCCGACCACCGCCCCCGCATGAAGAACCACCCGGTTACCGATGAGACATCTCTCCCCCAAATAAACGCGCGGATGAATCACGCAGTGCGTGCCGACCTTCACGCTCCGCCCCACATAGGCGCCCGCCCCGATCTGCGTGCCATCGCCGATCTCCACCCCTTCCTCCACAATTACATAGGGTCCGATGCCTAAATCTTTCCCCAAGCGAACTCCCGATGCGATGATGGCCGAGGGATGGATGCCAATCACGGGCGGGGCGGGCGGCGGGGCAAAAAGTGCGGCAATTTTGGTAAAAGCTGCGGAGGGATTTGCCACTCGAATGCGAACTTTTCCCAGGTTTTTCGGGGCGTTCTGCCCGACGACCAGCGCCCCGGCTTGGGTCTGTCGAGCTGCAATTTCATAACGGGGATGGGCAAAAAATGAGATGTCCTGTGGCCCTGCACCCTGCAGGTCGGCCACTCCCACAATGGGCAGTTGGCCATCCCCCTCCAGTATTCCGCCGACCAGTTCGGCGAGCTCACCCACGCTCCTCATGGAGCTCATTTTAGTCGGTCAACCGAGCGGCTTACTTCTTGTCGTCTTTTTTGGCGGCGGGAGCGTCCTTGTTAAGAATGCTCAGGATCTGCTGTGTCACATCGTCCATGCCTTCGGAAAAGATGAGGGCGCCGGGGCTTGGCACCTGAGGTTTAACAAAGACCATGTTATATTTATTTTTGGCAACCTGAGATAGGGCCTTGTTGACCTCCTCGGTCAGCTCGGTGGTCAACCTCTGCCGCTTATCCTCAAGAATCTTCGAAGCGGTCTGCCCGAAAGCCATCATCTCCCGCTGTTTTACCTGTCCTTCTTCCCCCTTGGCCTTGAGCTGGTTTTCTTTCTCCTTTTTCTTGGCATCCGAGATGGCCGGATCCTGCATTTCCTTTTGCAAAGCGTTGATCCCCTCCACCAGCGTCTTGAGTCCGGCCTCGCGGTCGTTCCGCTCCTTCTGATAGCCACCCGCCAGATCCTCCATCTGCTTCTGGGAATCCTTCGCCTTGTAGTAGTCCTTCAAAATCGCGTTGTAATCGACCACCGCAATCTTTGAGAAATCCTGGGCGGTAGCCACAGAACCGAGGGAGAGAAAAGCCAGTGCGAGCGCACCTTGCCGGAGACTCGTGAGGATAGATTTCATAGAGGGAAAGCTTAGTTAGAACTGATACCCGCCGTCAAAGTACATTTTGAACGCGCCCAAGCCACCACCGTTACTCGGATCACCGGTCATGATCGGGACACCCACGTCAAATGTCATCGGCCCGATCCCGATATCCAACCGCAGACCCACTCCCACGCCGATTTGGAAGCCTCCGTTGACCGCGTTGTAGCTGGTCTGCACACCTTTGACGTTCATCGTCTGAGTGTTGTTGTAGGTCTTGGGTTGAAAATCAAAGACGTTCTCGTTGACGAAACCGCCGTCACAGAAAACCGCATACCGAACCCGGTTTTCCAAGATGGGGAACGGGGCGGTCACCTCGATCTGGTACGTTCCCTGGGTACTGCCCCCGACCGGCTGACTGTTTTGCTTGGGACCCACCGAACCTCCGTTGACCGTACTGCCCAACGACGGATCGAAGCCTCGGACCGACCCCGAACCTCCCGCAAAAAGCTGATCCCAGATCGGTACGTATTGGGTGCTACTAAAACCATCCACAAACCCAGCCAGTGCCCGGGCGGAAAGGACCACGTCCTTTTCCTTCCACAGGGTGTAGTACACACGATACTCCGCCTTGATTTTCCAGATATTTTCACCGCCCAAGAGAGGGCCGCCCGCACCCTCCGCGCCCAATTCAAAATATTGTCCCGACCGAGCCAGCATGTAACTGTCCCGCCCGTCGTACGTCAATGAGCCGCGTAAGGAGGATTTGAAAGTGTTGCCTACCGAAGTCTGATAGTAAGGAGGCGCCGTGGATTGGAGATTATAAATATCGTAAAACTCCGGACGGTAGGTGATCCCCGTCGACCATTTGTTCAGCGGAAAATCGTCACCCAACCGCCGACTCAGCCCTGTAAAGGCGCCGTAATTCTTCTGGTTGTAGAATGTACTGAGGTAAGAAGCCCCGTTGTAGTAGGCCCCCGCATCGAGGCGCAACGGCTTGTCGAGAAACCAAGGTTCCGTGAAGGAAAGATTTAAGTTTTGAGAACGGAAACCGATCGACGCCTGGAGGCGCACCTTTTGCCCTCCGCCCCGTGGGGGAAAGGTGTCGAAAATCTTGGCCAAATCAAAATTCTTTTCTCCCAAGGTGACGTTACCGGTGAGCAATTCGACCGAGCTGAAACCGGCACCGAAGCTGACCTCGCCCGTCGGCTTCTCCTCGACCTTGACGATTAGCTTCTGCCGATTGGGCACGTCGGTATCCTCGGCATAAGTCTCTACTTTTGAAAAATAGTTCAGTCCTTCCACTTTTCTCTTACTGGCTTTTTCGCGAACCGTGTCAAAGACCTCCCCGGGCGCGAGCTCGATTTCGCGCCGGATGACCTTGTCCTTCGTCACGGTATTGCCCTGAATCTCGATCTTATCGACGTAGAATTTTTCACCTTCCTTCACCGAAAACCCCACGTCGATCCGCCCCGTTTCCACATTGGGCACCATCCGGTATTCGACCCGCGCCTCGCGGAATCCCCGCCGGCCATACTTGTCCTGCAGAGTTTCGATCGACGCCTGCAAGGAATTGATGGCGTACACTTCCCCCTCCTGCAGTCCGTCCGCTTTCACCATCTTCAAATCGATCTGATCGAAAATTTCCACCTGCTTGGATCTGGTCGTGAGCTCATTCATTAGGTCGTCCGTCGAGAAGAAGGTGTTGCCCTCGACCGATAGCGATCCGACGCGGTACTGCCGTCCCTCCTCGATCCGGTAGGTCAGAATCAGATCCTCGGCGGGAATTTCGTCGGGATCGAAATCCTCACCGCGTGGAGCTGTCGCATCCGTCTTCGCCTCCTTGTTTTTCACCGTGCGGGGCAGATCTACCGAGGCTTGAACGTTGGCGTCGATGTATCCTTTGTTGAGATAAAAGTTTTTTAGGCGGGAAACGTCATCCTTCAATGCGAGCTCCTCGAATCGATCCGACTTGCTGAAAATCTGCCACCAAGCTCGCGGCTTGAGTTTCACCACTTTTTCCAGATCCTTGGAAGTCGCCGCCTGATTCCCGATGAAACGGATCTTGCTGATAAACCCACGAATTCCCTCGTCGATTTCAAAGACAACCTTGGCTTCATCCCCTTTAAAATCCACCGATTTGTATGTGATTTTTACGTCCTTGTATCCCTTGTCCCGGTAATAATCTTCCATCGCAAAGGCGTCCCGCTGGAGTCGCTCATCGCTCAGGACATCCCCCGCTTTGGTGACGGTTTCCTTCGCGGTGAAGACGTTCGCGATGGCCGCGGCCCCTTTCGCGTCGCTGGCGGTGAGCGCCTTGAGCTTGAGATCGAGCAGATCATCCTTGTCCACGGAAAGGTCGTCATCCAAGCCTCCATCGGCCCGCTTCCTTTTCACTTCAACTTCCGACACGCGTACTTTCGGATCTACCATCACGTTCAATTTCACTCCCCGCTCCCCATCGTCTGCCCGAATCTCCGAAGTGACAATCTGGACGTTGGCGTAGTCCCCCGTCTGGTAGAGGCTTTCGATATCCCCATCAACCACCTGCTGGGAGTAAACGCCGCCTTTGTTGCTCCTCATGTTCTGCCGGAGCTTTTCTTCGTTGAGCGTGACATCGCTCCTTTTGGAGGAGTACTCGATTTCCAAGATGCGAATCTGCCCAGCCGCTGCTTTTTCCGTGGAGGAAGGGGAAGGAACAAAAGTTTTTGCCCGCGTCTGCGCAGGCACCGCGGCCGGAGCAGGTTCTTGCGCAAAAACTCCCGCCAAACCAAAACCGATTAAAACCAGAATTGCCGCAGGCAATACTCTTCCGCGGCCTCTAAAAGACCTCATTTTCAACACACCCGTTGCCCTGCCCGATGTTTTCACGGTAAAGTACGTAAATAGCTATCTATAAGCCTTTGTCGACAACCAGTTCTGCTTGGTGTTAGTTACTGGTGGTCAATAACTTAAAATTGGTTATTCTGACTTCTCTTCTTTGGCATCGTCCGCAGCGGCCGATTTGCGCGGGCGCCGGACCTTGGCGGGCTTTTCAAAATTCTCATCCAAGTTGCCCGTCACCTTGATCTTGACCTGAACTTTGACTGAATAACCCAGATCCACGGTGACCTCATGTTCCCCCACTTGGTTCAGCGTGCGTCCGATTTGGATGGCGTGCCGCTCGATCTCAAATCCTTTTTCAACGAGAGCCGCCGCGATCTCTGCCGCCGTGATCGCTCCGAAAAGTTTCTCCGCGCCCTCCTGTGCCTGCTTGAGTTCAAAAGCCAACACGAGCCGGCCCAGCTTGCCGGCCTTCTCTTGGGCCTCGGCCGCTTCGGCGGCTTCCCGCTCTCCGCGCTGCTTTTTTAAAGATTCCAGCTGACGCTTGCTCGATGCGTTCAACGGCGTGGCCAGCCCACGGGGAAACAAAAAATTCCTCGCGTAGCCAGGACGCACCTTGACCATATCCGCTTCCGCTCCGAGGCCTTTCACCGGCCCTTTTAAAATGACTTCCAAGTTCATGTGTGTTTTTCTCCTCTTGCTTTTTCTTTTTGATTAAAAAGGAACATCGTCTTCGGGAATATCCCGTCCAGGCCCGGCCGGTTTCTCCGCTCCGCCTTCGGCTGGCGCACTTGCCCCGCCACCACCAGCCGCTTCGCTCCGCGGTCCGCGTCCACCCCCAGCACCGCCACCGCCCCGGGAAAGGAACTGGACCCGATCCGCCCGTACCCGCATCCGGCTCTTCTTTTCCCCCTCCGGCCCCTCCCACTGGTCGAGTTGCAACCGACCCTCGACGAACACAGGCGCCCCCTTGGAAAGATAATCCCGGCAGGTCTCGGCTTGCCGCCCCCACACCACCACATCGACGTAACAAACCTCCTCTTTTTCCGTCCCGTCCTGAGCCTTGTACGTCATGTTGATCGCCATCGCCAAATCTCCGACGGCAGTCCCCTTTGGCGTATGCCGCACTTCGGGATCCCGAGTCAGGTTCCCCATCAGTAGCACTTTATTTAAGCTGGCCATGGCGGGATCCTCAGACCGTCGCTTCCGCCGGTACCTGCCGACTCTTCGCCGCCGCTTTTGCCGAAACGGAGACCAAGATGTAACGATACACCGGCTGACAGAGGGCCAGCTTGCCGCGCAGTTTCACGATGGATTCAGGGGGCAGTTCGCAGGTCAGGTTCGCGTAGAAACCGGATTCCAGAGCTCCGGCCACATACTCGAATTTCCGCCGCTCCATTTTTTGCGTCCGGGTCACCCGTCCACCCACGCCCTTCACTTCCTCCTCCACGAGGGTGAGCACTTCCGGCAGGGATTCCTCCTTGCCGGCCAAATCCAAAACCACCAACAGGTCGTATGTCTTCATATCTCCACTTTCCGGTTTCCCAGCGGCAAGGCGGCCTCCCAGCCTCCCTGTCTCCAGGCCTCCACGGCCTCCGCGGCCGCCTCCACCATCCGGGCGACCACGGGCCGCTCTTCGGTTGTAAATTTTTCCAAAACATGATCCGCCATGTCGCGTTCCCCCACGGGACGCCCCACTCCGCCGCGCAAGCGCAGGTAAGCCTGCGTCCCCAGCAGAGTTTCAATCGAGCCGAGGCCGCGATGGCCGCCGCTGGAACCCTCCGCGCGCAGGCGAAGCTTTCCCAGAGGCAGGTCGATATCGTCCAGGATCACCATAAAATTTTCTTGGGGCACTTTCCACCAGGCCAGCGCCGCCCGGATGGCCTCGCCGGAGGCATTCATCATCGTGGACGGCTTGAGCAGGATGAGGTTGTCCGGGGTGCGGGCCGCCCACGCCTCGGCGTAGCGACACTTTTCCCAGCGGATGCCCTTGTGGGCAGCGATTCGATCCACCACCTCGAAACCGAAATTGTGACGTGTCCCCTCGTAGGACTTGCCTTCGTTCCCCAACCCGGTGACAAGGCCGATTTCCATCGCCCCTCCTCCCCGCTATTTCTTGGCCGGTTCCTTCTTTGCCCCCTCCTTCGCTTCCGGCTTGCCGGCTTCCTTCTTGTCGGCTTTGGCTGGCTCTTTCTTGTCGCCTTTTTCCGGGATCGCTCCCTCTTCCCCCTCGACATCTTTCTTTTGCCGGATGACCTCGGGCTCGGTTGCCACCTCGACTGCCCCAGGGGTCGGCTCTTCCTCCACCTTCGGGAGAAGAACCATGAACACCGGTAATTCCTTGGTATTTAAAACCGTCACCCCCTCGGGGAGTTTCACCTCTCCGACATGGATGGCTTGGCCAATCTCCATCGCGGAGACATCGACATCGATCCGTTCGGGTAAATCCTTTGGCAAGCATTCCACCCGCAAGGTCCGCAGGGCGTGATCCAGAATCCCCCCTCCAGTCCGGACACCGATCGACTCCCCGAGCTCGTGCACAGGCACTTCCACCCGCAATTTCTTGTTTTCCTCAATCTGATAAAAATCGATGTGCTCGATCGTATCCCGCAAGGGGTGATGCTGCACCTCACGGATCAAAGCCATCTTTTGGGTGGTGGCTCCACCTTCACCTTCAATCGTTAAATCGACCAGGACGTTTTCGGAACTGGCCCGATGGAGCGCTTCCGCAATCTCCCGCCCATTCAGCTCCAAGACCTGCGAAGTTCCTCCCCCGTAAATAATCGCCGGGACACGACCGTTCTTGCGGATGCGTCGAGGACGACGACCGCCGATTTCTACCCTTACTTTTGCCTTAATTCCTAACCTTTTTGCCACGTTTTACCTCCGTATAAATGAAACGAAAAGTAAACCAGTTTCCCTTGGCGGGGTCAATGAATTGTGGAATAAGCGCAATAAAAAATGCGGCAGTTTTTGGATTCAGCGCTTCCACGAGAAACCCTTCACGAAATGCGCTTGCTCGTTTCGGCCCCGCTAGAGAAGATGGAAGAGCGGGGACAGCATG
>CAIVGD010000226.1 GCA_903905395.1 uncultured Verrucomicrobiota bacterium | reverse complement strand
GGTCGGCGGGGGGGGTGGGTTGGTAGAAGGGAGGATGGCAAAATCGAACGAGGTGATTCTGGTCACGGGGGCGTGTGGATTTATCGGATCCAATTACGTGCGGCATCTTCTGGCGACCCGTACCAGTGCCACCGCCGTGGTGCTCGACAAGCTGACCTACGCGGGACACCGACCCAATCTCCAAGCCGAGGAGGCTGAGGGCCGATGCGAGGTGGTGGTGGGAGACATTGCCGATGCCGCCCTCGTCACCCGCCTTCTGGAAAAACATCGCCCCGTTTCGATAGTAAACTTTGCCGCGGAGTCGCATGTGGATCGCTCGATTGATGAGCCATCTCCGTTTTTACACACCAACGTCACCGGCACCTTCACCCTGCTGGAGGCCACCCGGCGTTATCTCGCGATTGCGAATGCCCCCGCAAAAAGCCTTTTCCGCTTTGTCCACCTTTCAACCGATGAAGTGCATGGATCTTTGGAACCGTCCGATCCCCCGTTCAGGGAGACTTCCACTTTCGCGCCCAACAGTCCGTATGCGGCATCGAAAGCCGCGGCGGATCATCTTTGCCGCGCTTATTTCCGCACCTACGGAATCCCCACCGTCGTTCTGCGACCCTCGAATAACTACGGCCCCTATCAATTTCCGGAAAAACTGATTCCTCTAGCCGTCCTGAGGGCGATCGCTGGGGAGAGAATTCCTGTCTATGGGGACGGCAAGCAGGTGAGGGACTGGTTGCATGTCGAAGACACTGCACGAGCCGTGGAGGCCGCCCGACAAGCAGGTCAGGCAGGGGAGGCCTACCAAGTCGGAGCGGATGAGGAGCAAGATAACTTGGCCGTTTTGGGAGGTATTTGTGATCTTTTAGATCAAATGCAGCCCCGAGCGGGCGGAAAGCCTTACCGAGAGTTGATGGAAACTGTCACCGACCGCCCAGGTCACGATCGGCGCTACGCGACGGACGCCGCGAAATTCAAATCTCATCTTTCTTGGATTCCCCGCGTCTCTTTTGCCGACGGGTTGAGGAAGACTGTCCGTTGGTATCTGGACAATCCGGCTTGGTGCAAATCGGTGCAGGCCAAAGGCTACACTGGGCAGAGGTTGGGATTGAGCTCAGGTAAGGGTTGAGGCGTTCCGGATGCCTGAATCGTACGATTACCTGATCGTCGGCGCAGGATTTGCCGGAAGCGTCCTCGCAGAAAGACTGGCGGAAGGTTCCGGGAAAACCTGTCTGATGGTGGATCGGCGGGAACACATCGCCGGCAACGCGTATGACCGCACCGATGAAGCGGGCATTCTCATTCATGCCTACGGGCCCCACTATTTCAGGACGAATTCGGATAAGGTTGTGGATTACCTGAGCCGTTTTACGAAATGGCACCACGTGACCTACCAGGTGCTGGTCTGGACCGGCGGGAAGTATTGGCAGTTTCCGATCAACCTGAACACTTTTGAGGAATATCTCGGGCGCGCTTCGAGCACGGAGGAGATGGAAGCCACCCTGGCCAAGTGGAGAGTGCCCATTTCGCAACCAAAAAACTCCGAGGAGATGGTTCTCTCCCAAGTGGGTAGGGAGTTCTACGAGATGTTTTTCCGCAACTACACAACAAAGCAGTGGCGGCGGGACCCCTCGCAGTTGGATGCCGCGGTCTGTGGTCGGATTCCTGTGCGGACAGACCGGGACAATCGTTTTGTTACGGAAAAGTTCCAAGCACTTCCTCAGGACGGCTACACGGCCATGTTTGAGAGAATTCTAAAACACCCACGGATCACCTTGCGGCTAAAAACCGATTACCGAGAGGCTCGCGCACAGGTGAAATATCGGCATCTGATTTACACGGGAATGATTGACGAGTTTTACGACTTTACGGAAGGCCGACTCCCATACCGCTCCATGCGTTTCGAGGCGGAGACATTCCAGCGGGAGTTTTTTCAGCCCGCCATGCAAGTAAATTACCCCAACGACTTCGATTACACCCGGGTGGTGGAGATCAAGCATGCCACGGGGCAGAAATCTCCGGTCACGACAATTGTCCGGGAGTACCCGGAGGATTTCGGGCCGGGCAAGGAGGCCTACTATCCGATTCCTGCGCCCGACACGAAAGTGCTTTATCAAAAATATGCGGAACGGGCCGAGCGAGAGAAGCAGGTTACCTTTGTCGGGCGTTTGGCGACCTACCGATATTATAACATGGATCAGGTGGTGGCGATGGCTCTAACCGAATACGACAAACTACGCACAGCGGTCTGACCTAAAGCAGACCGGCTCCCTGATAGCCGGCTGGATCGAATTCCACCTGCGCGAAACCTGCGGCCATCAATTCCCGGGATAAATCCTCGCGAAGGCTGGGTTCCAGCAAACGAGGGGTTTCCTCTGGGGAAACTTGCAAAAGCGCTTTGGATCCTAGGTGGCGGACGCGGACGATGCGAAATCCCCTGGCGCGGACGGCGGTCTCCGCCTGTTCGATTGAGGCAAGGCGGTCGGGGGTGACGGCCAGACCGGGGGCGAGTCGTGAGGATAGGCAAGGGGAGGCAGGTTTTTCCGCGATCTCCAATCCGGCTTCTCGGGCGAGGGCGCGAATATCCTCCTTGGTTAGACCAGCCTCGCGCAATGGGGCGACGACGTGGAAATTTCCGGCGGCGGCGCGGCCGGCTCGGACCGTTAGGGCATCGTCGGCATTTTCACCATAGGCAAGAATCGGAACGGCGCGTTGGGTTGCCAGCAACTCCATCTTTTTAAAAAGTTCGGAACGACAGAAGAAACAACGGTTTGGGGGATTGACGGCGTAGGATGGATCCGCCATCTCCTGAGTCGAAATAACCTCGACGGGAAGTTGATGTTGGCGGGCGAAGTCCAGAGCGGCGGAGTGTTCGGAGCGGGGTAGGCTGGGGGAATCGCCGAGGATGCCGGTGACTTTGGAGCCAAGGATCTGGTGAGCGGTCCAAAGGAGAAAAGCGGAATCGACCCCGCCGGAGTAGGCTACGAAGGCCGAGGGCCAGACCTGGATGAGGGTTTTCAGGTGCCGATGCTTGGCATCCATTTCCGTGCTCAGAGGCATGTCGAATCCTATGCTCAAACCTTACCAAGCGAAAACATTCAGCTTCTGCTCATCCTACATTCCTATGAAAACAGGATGATTTAGAGGCCAGTCGTGCGGCTGACCCCGAATGTTGACCTCTGACCCCAAGGAAGTTGTTCCTGGGTAGATATTTAACAGTTAATTTGGGGTTAAAATTGCGGGTTTTTTTAGATTTTGGAGTTTGACGCTAGGAATTGGGATGCAGGGTCTGCGGCCCTGCATAGTTGCAACTTCTATGAGAAATGTCCTACCGAGATTTCGGCGAGAAGAAAAAGCCTACGATAAAGGTGACGAGGGTGCCGAAGGTGATGCGCCAGGGGAATGCGATGAGGGGAAGCCAGTCGGGTCGAGGGAGGGGGGGGAGGCCGACCAGTCGCAGGAGATCGGAAGGCAGGCCGGAGAGGATGGCAACGGCGATAAATCCGGCGACCATGGCTAGGAGGTTGCCACGGTCTGAGCCGCGGGTTTTGGTGAGAGCGCCCAAAAGGAAAATTCCAAGAAGGGAGCCATAGGTATAACCAAAAATTCCAAGGACGATGGGAAGAATACGGGAGGTCGGGTTTGAAATGACCACCCAGGCGGTGGCGCCACCGATGATCACCAGAATCAGAGAAAAGAGAACCGTACTCCAGCGGGCGGCCCGAAGAGAATCGGGGCGGGATAGGCGGGGTGCTATGAAGGGTTCGTACCAGTCACGAACCCAGGAGGTTGCCAACGCATTGAGGGCGGTGCTTAAGGAACCCATGGCGGTGGCGAAGATGCCGGCAATCAGCAGGCCGCGAAGTCCAGGCGGGAGTTCGTGCAGAATGTAGTAAGCGAAAACGTGGGCGTTTCTCGTGGGGAGATGGGGGTCGGGGGTATATTGGTAGTGCACCCAGAGAAGAATCCCGATGGTGAGGAAGGCCATGACAATCGGAATGTCGGCCAAGCCGGAAGCGACGAGGGCGAGACGGCTCCGCGCCGGATTTTTGGCGGTGAGCATTCGTTGGACCATATCCTGATCGGTGCCGTGAGTGGCCATAGTGACGAAAGTGGCGGCGAAGAAAGCGGTCCAGATCGTGTATTCGCTTTCGAGAACGCCATGGATGCTGGCGAGAATGTTGCCTGGGACGATTGGGCCGAGACTCCAAAAAGAAAGATCGTCCGGTTGTTGAAGTTTGGCGTGAAAGCCGTTCCATCCATGCGGAATGGATCCGGCGAGGTGCCAGAGGACAAAACCGAGACCGCAAAACATAACGACTGCTTGGATGACATCGGTCCAAACCACGGCCTTGATGCCTCCTGCGGCGGTGTACACGGCCGTCAATCCCACCAAGACAACGAGGGAAGTTAGGGTAATGGCCAGCTCTCGGGCGGGGGAGGGTTGGGTTCCGGTGATCATTTCGTAACCGAGGACGAGAATGATGGCGGCGACATAAAGACGGGTGCCACTGGCGAGCGCCCTGGTAATGAGAAAAACGGCACTGGCGGATTGGCGGGATTTGGGGCCGAAGCGTATTTCCAAAAACTCGTAGATAGAGACCACTCCGTAGGTGTAGTAGGGCTTGATAAAAATCCAACTGACCAGGATTCGTGCGAGAATCGTACCCAGTGCCAATTGGGCGTAGGTGAAGTTACGGAGGGCGTACCCTTCGCCCGGAGCTCCGAGAAAAGTGGCCGCGCTGATTTCTGCCGCCAAGATGGATGCGAGTACGGCCCACCAAGGCATTGATCGTCCGCCGAGTGCGTAATCCTGCAACGAGGTCTGGCGGCGAGATGCGGCCAGTCCGATTCCGATAATGGCGACAAAGTAGGCGAAGAGGATGAAAGCGTCGAAAACGTAGGGCTTCATGGTGTGGACTTAAGGAAGCTTCCAGGTGCTTCGCAGACGATCATAATCGATCCGAGGCAGGAGGACATATACGGGATGATCGGATGGTGAGAAAGAGTTTAGCAGGGCGTGAAAATCCGGTTCCTCCAGCGAAGTGCAACCGGTGGTGGTGGAATCCTGGCCGCGACAAAGGTGGAAAAAAATGGCACTGCCGGCGGCGGGAACGACATCGGGAGGGGCGTTATGCCGGATGAAAAGTTTCAAAGCGTGGGCGGGGTCGTCCTGCCGCATAAGGTCGTACAGATGATTGGTGGGAAGAGCCATGTGTGGGGGGAGGATGAGATGGCGGTTGTAGTTGAGGGAAGTTGGATCCTCGATCCAGAGATCACGATCCGAGACACGACGGTAACGCCAACCTGGAAAGGATAATCGGTCAGCGTACCCGTAGAGAATCGAGCCGAGTGGAAAAACTCCGGCGGGCGACTTTTTGTCCCCCTCACGCTTTTGCGGTCCGGGTTGGTTGGGGTGGAGTCCCCGACCCCAGGCGAGTCCGCTACGTCCGAGATGGACCTGTTTTGGGGAGCCGGATAAAGACCAAGACCCATTGGGGAGGGTTCGGCGATAGAGTTGGAGTTGGGTTTGGGTGGAGTTCCAATTATCGGTCACGGCCAGGAGCAAGGCCTTGGCGTCGGATGGAATGGGAGAGCTGGAGGAAGACGAAGAAGGAGAAGCAAACGCGAGGCAAGGGACGAGCAGGAGAAGGAAAAAATCCGGCAACCGGAACCACGTCCTCAACGATGGCGGAACCGGTGCAAGAGTTCCTCGAGGAAGGGGGGCAAAAAGAAGGCGAAGTAACCTGCGAGGCCGGCGAGGATGCCGGGCAAGATCGCGGGTTGAAAAAAAGCGGGAAGAAATAGGAGGGCGGAACTAACCGCGGCCACCCAGCGGACGGAAAGGGGAACGGGGATGGGGAAAAAAAAGACCTTCTGATCTGGCAGGGTGGTGGCGAAGGCGAGGAAGAGGGATTTGTGCAGGTAGAAAGGATTCACCGGGGCGCTCGGGCCGACGAAAGCGACCGTGATAACAGATAGGACACCTATGAGCAGGAAGAGATTGAGATGAAAGGAGCCCCAGGTCGCTTCGAGGGCGTCGCCGATCGACCAGAGAAACCAAAGAAAGAGCAGGAGAAAAATAGGGTGAGCGGAAGATGGCGGGACGAAGAGAAAGGTGAGGAGGCGCCAGAATTCACCTTGGACCACCAAGGAGGGCTCCAACTTAAGAATCGAAGAAAAGCCGGGCGATGAGAGGTTTAGGATCCAGGCGGCGGCGTTCATCGCCACCAGTCCACGCGTGAGGTAGGGGACGGCCCAACGCCCTAGGTGTTGTTCGAGATAATCGGTCCAACCAGCGGGGCTCATGCGCCGAGGAAGCCGGTCAG
>CAIVGD010000225.1 GCA_903905395.1 uncultured Verrucomicrobiota bacterium | reverse complement strand
GGCCAAGCGGCCGGAGAACAAGGGCAAACTTATCGTCACCATCGGCTGCAGCACCGGTGAACGCTACCTTTCCACTGCCTTAGCCGAGGAAGCTCGACGCCTCATCGGCGGTTAATTCCTATGGCCAAGGCAAAGAAGCCCGCCGCTCGTTCCGCTCCCCGTCCCATCGCCAAATTCGTCCCCTCTCTTCCTCCCGAAGTACTCGAGCAGGCCGCGCAAGGGTGGCTGAAATCCTCCGGGATTACCGCATCGGCGGCTCAACCCGCCGAGCTGGATCAGCAGTTCTGCGGGCTCACGACCAGTCTGGCTCAAGCTTTGCAGGGAATTCGCGGGGAGTTGCACGATCTGCGCGAAAGAATCGCGCACTTAGAGGACAAGAGCGGCTAGAGGGACAGGAGGAGGCGGATCACATTTTCCCAGCGCCGCGCCTCCCCTAGAGCCAAGGCGTCCCGATCTTTTTGCGGAAGATCGGCTTCCCTTTCGATGGCCATGATCCTCGCCTCATGCTCCTTCAGCGCCGTCCGATATTTTCTCTCCTGCTCGGGGGAAAGTTCCGCCATGGAGTAGCTGTCGTTGAACTTGATAACCACCGGCCGAGTCTGATCCCGGTTTTCCCAATCAAAAAATTGGCCTAATGGGCGGGACATCATGTGCTGGGATGGGTTTTTAACCAAAATATCGTAAGCCTGATCCGAAGTGCCCGACGCGGCGGTCACCGGCAGGCTGAGGAACCACGTGGTGGCGGTGATTGGCAACACCGCTAGGTCCAGTGGCCGGACGACCCAAAAATCCGCAAAGGAGTACATGGTCTCCGGCGGGGCGAAATAATCGCTGGGCGGGAGCGCGCGGACCGGGGTGACCCATGGAAAAAGGAAAACACCCAGCCCAAGAAAAATCGATCGTTTCATACTTCTCGAATTACCGAGAGGGTGGGGCGCGTCAATCGCCCGCCCCGGGGATGGGTGAATGGCTTGGGGACAAGCCGGAAGGCTGTAGCAGGGTGAGACACTCCACATGGGCCGTGCGGGGAAAAAGATCGATGGGTTGAAACCACTCGGGTGTCCAATGAGGCGCCAACGTTTTCAAATCCCGAGCGAGGGCGGGTGGATCGCAGGAAAGATAAAGAATGCCCTGAAACGGCAAGGGTCGGGCCAGCAGGCGTCGCGCATCCGGGCTCAAGCCTCCCCGGGGCGGATTGATCAGGCAGAAGGAAGTCCCTTCACCTAACTTGGCCACGCCTTCCTCAAAAGCATCCTCGAATCGGGCCTGCATCAACTCGGCTTGCGGTGCTTCCCTCTGAAAAGCCGGCACCGCCGCCGCGCTTAACTCGATGGCCACCACCCGAATCCCCCTTGCCGCCAAAGGGCCGGTGAAAAATCCAGTGCCAGCGTACCCCTCGAGCAAGGACGAAATCCCATCCGGCACCGCGGCCGTGACCAGTTTTTGCAAGGCTTCTCCCAACGGCCGGTTTGATTGGTAAAATGCTTCCCCCCGCACCTCATCGGCCCGAATCGAGTAGTGCGGACGGGGACGCGGGCGCGTGCGAAGATGCGCCAGCTTGACGTTCACGTCGTCCGCCGCAAGCAGACAGCGAGCGACATCGATCAGGGTGTGCCCATCCACCCCAAGAAAACCCATCCGGCCGGCACGATTATGCACAGTGATACGATTCCGATACCCGTAGTCCGTTCCGGTCAACGCCGGGCGAAGAACAGGATTTTCTATTTTCCCAATACGTCGCAACGCCGATTCAATCTGGGCGACCTTGGCCCGGACCTCCGCGGGATAAGCAAGATGCTGGGTGACACACCCCCCGCACGACTGGAAGAGAGGACATGGGGGAGCCACCCGATCGGGGGAAGGTTGTACCACCTCGACCAACCGCGCCCGGGCAAAAGTTTTATGTTTTTCAGTGAGCACCACGCGGACTTTTTCGCCCGGCGCCGTGAAGGGGACAAAAATAACATGACCGTCGTGACGGGCGACTCCATCACCGCCGTACGCCAACTCGGAGATGGTGAGTTCGATGGGGTCGGCGGCTAACCCAATGGGACTTTTCAGTACCAGTTGTCTTTCAAGTCGGCTGGCGGAAGAGGATTCACCTGCCCGGTATCATGGGCGGGCATTTTCATCGATTTAGTCGGAATAAAGAAGGTGCCGATCTCGATCGCCCCCACACCGATGTCCATGACCATGCGGGAAGCGCCTTGGGTGAGACCCAGCGTGTCGCCATAAGTGCCGCCCCCTTGTTGGGTGGCCACGTAAGGGGAATCAAACAGCTCCGAAACGGACAGAGTCACGTTGGCAATCCCCCGGCTGAGCTTTTCCATCATGGTGGGCTTGGGGGGTAGCCGGAGGTCGGCCAGAGAAAGGGCGGGCAAAGACAGGCAAGCCAAGGCGATCAGGCGGAATGTTTTCATAAATCTCTTACTGCCATCGTCCGCCGATCTCGCAAGGGGGAATATCTCTTACGGAGAATAATTTGTGAATGTCGGCGAATGACCTTTGAGGTTGCGAAACCGCTCCAAAATCCCATCCGCCACCCGATCCGCATATTCCTGAAAAATATTCTGCCGTTCCCGTCCTCCGATCCTGCGGGTTCCCTCATACTGCCCCGCCTGAATCCAGCCGTACATCGTGCGGTCATTCATATAGGGCCCCTCAACAAAAATGACGGGTCCGCGGAACAAACGATTCGCGATCAGGTTCCGGTGCCAGACATAAGGACTGACTCCGGAGGCATGGGCGTAGCCGGAACCCGCGCAATCCTCCGCGCGGAAACCCCACTTCTCCTGGAACTGCCGGGCAATGGCGGCCGAGATCTCCAGTTCGTCCGGGGAGGAATTTTCCAGAAGTTTGCGGAGAAGGTGAAACTTCTGGTCGTCGTAGGCCAACTCGTTCGCGGTGTAGGAACCGTGTGCGAAAAGGACAAGCCGGTTGATGGAGCGGAGGGACGCCCGGCGGGTCGGGCCCCACGGGGCGGCGTTGTAGTGAAGGCAAAGGGTGAAGTCCGGCCGGAGTTCCTCGTTCACGCGGCGGGCCCGGGCCTGTATCTCCGCCGAGCGGTAAAAAAGCAGTTCCGCATTCCAGCGGATCAGGCCATTTACGGAATAGCGCGGCATGCGCCGACTGAGCGGATCCTGCAACAGGTACTGGATGGCCTCGGGATAAAGATCCGCCGGTCGAACCTCGGTAGTCGGCTGAAATCCCTCATGCGTCCAGACCACCTTGGCTCCGGCCGCAGTCAATCGCTCGGCCAATAATCGGCAGGTTTGGAGGTTGAGTTCTCCCTCCACCACCGGGCGGTCCCGCCCAATGCGGAAGGTGCGTTCCTCAATATCCGCCCAATCCCCTCCGATATGTCCAGGATCCAGACAGATCACCTGGCCAAGCAGTGGCTTTTGCGGATCGGCCAAGGAAAAAGAAACCGACGATGACGAGGGGGCCGACTCTGGGCGGGCAAACCGAAGCTGGAAAAGGGATTGGGTCCGGGCGGGGTCACGAAAAATCTCCACGCCGTCCTCTCCCCACTGGAGATATTTTTGGAGCGCGCCCGATGGGTCGAAAATCCGATGGAGCCGTTCCTCGAACTGCCCGCGAGTGATCGTGCCTTGGTAGCCATCCAAAAGCCGCCACTCGGGCGCCTCGGAAACCGGCGAGAAGAGGATGGGTTTCCCCTCCGCACCGAATGCCATGGCGCAGAACCCCGTAAACATTGCCCAGCCGAAGAGACACGCGCGCACCATATCGGGAAAGGATGCGTCTGAATCCCTATCAGGCAAGACACGAGGGGCGGCTTGAGGAAGCTCCCGTCCCTCCATACTCTTTCCCGATGGACACTCCTCCGCCCTCGCCCGCCCGCCCCCCCTACGACCGATGGGTCGCCGTGGGCATGATCGCCCTCGCATCCGTTGTGGCCTCCGCTTGGATAATGCGGGAACGCCAACTGGCCACCGACCTCGCTGAATCCCGTGAAGATCTCCGCCAGGCGATGCATCGGCTGAAAACCGTCTCCGCCTCCACCGACCAGATCCGGACCGCCTACCTCCAGAGAAAATCGGAGTTGGACAGCACACGGAAAAAACTGGAACAGGTGGGGACCCGCTCAGCCGAGGATAAAAATAAGTCCCCCGCTCCAGCGCAGGAAAAACCCAGGGACTCCAAGATAGTCGCCGCCTTCTCTGAAAAATTGTCCCAAGCTAAACTTCCCGTCTGGGCCGCCGTGGAAAAGAACGAGTCCACCATCCGCATTTTGCCCGGGGCCAGCCTGCCTTCGGGGAATGAAGGTTTCGTGGCGTTCGGCTCTCTCGCCCATTCCCTGTCCGCGCTGGATCCCGAATGGACTCTGGAACTCACTGCTCGGGCCGAACCGGGAACCGATGCTTGGGAAACCGCGCAGGAACGTGGGGGTCGCCTGATGGCGGCCGTGGAGAAATCGCTCAAGGGCGAGCCAGCCCGCCTTCGCCTACGGATCGAGGTTGTGAAAGGGCCTCGGATGGAGTGGCGCCTGATCCCGCCGGAGAATATTTCCAAGCCAACCGCAGAAACTAAGGCTCCCAAGAAATGAGTATGGTTCTGGTGGACGGCCACTACTACGCCTACCGCAGTTTCTACGCCATCACTTCCCTGACCAACTCCAAGGGAGAACCGACCAATGCCGCGTACGGCTTCGCATCCGCCCTTCTGCGGATGGTGGAAGATCTTAAACCCACGCGGGGCGCGGTCATTTTCGACGGCGGCATTCCCCGCGAGCGTTTGGATACGCATCCGGAATATAAGGCGAACCGCAAAGAAACCCCCGAAGCTCTGGAAAAACAGTTCCCACTGCTCCGCGAGGTGGCGGAGGCGTTGGGTTGGCGGGCCATTTCCGTGGACGAAGC
>CAIVGD010000224.1 GCA_903905395.1 uncultured Verrucomicrobiota bacterium | reverse complement strand
CCCCCTCTCTTCCCCCTCTGACTTAAACTTCAACTTCAACTGGCTGCGGCGTCCTCCGCGTCTGCGTCCCGCGACCGCGAGATTCATACATTCTCACTTCCTGAACCCCTGAATCCCTTAATCCATTCTGCCCACCCCTCCCTCGACCCTGCATTGTTTCATCGCCGCCAGATCCCTAGGATTTTGGGAATGGCCTCCGCGCTTCACCTCCTCCGCCTCTGGTTGATTCAGCTTCGCTACGCCGCCGTACGCGAGCTCGCTTTCCGCGCCAACTTTTTTGTCTGGGTCGTGGTAGAACTTTCCTGGTTCGTCCTCCAACTCGCCTTTGTCGGAGTCGTTTACCAACACGTCGAGAGCATCGCGGGATGGAATCGAAACGAGATGATCGTGCTCGTCGCCACCAACCAGTTCGTCCAACAGATTTTCACAGCCTTCCTCATGCCAGGCCTGGTCAAACTCCCCGAACTCGTCCGCACCGGCAACCTCGACTTCCTCCTCCTAAAACCCGCGCCACCCCAATTCCTCGTCAGCACCTCCAGCCTCGAAATCGGGCCCCTCGCCAACGCCGGAATCGCCCTCGTCGTCGTCCTCTCCGCCCTCCATTCACTCGGCGTGACACCCTCCCTCCTCGCCATCCTCGCTTACCTGATTTTTGTGCTGGCCGGACTGCTGGTGCACTACGCGCTCCTTCTCGCCCTGGTCTCCCTCACCTTCTGGATCGTCCAAGCCGAATCCGTCCTGCTCGGGTACTACAGCATCTTCCAAGTCGCCCGCCTTCCCCGCGAAGCCGCCACCGGTTGGTTCCGTGTCATCTTCACCTTCGCAATCCCTCTTCTTCTCGTGGCCAACGTCCCCGCCACCACCCTCATCTGGGGTCTGCAACCTGGCCCCATTCTCATATTTTTTCTCACCTGCATCTCCACCGCCACGCTTGCTTCCTTTTTTTTCCAATTCGGCCTCCGCCGATACCAGAGCGCTTCCAGTTGAGGAAAACCCAAAAAACAGGCTATCCTTCCTCCCCATGGCCAAGACCTCCATCCGCGTGACCGCCCCCCCCCGCTTGCCCGAAACCGTGCTAACCCTCAACCGTCTCGGCCTTTCCTGCACCACAACCGGCCCCGCCCTCCTCACCATCTCCCCCGTCTCAGCCTCCTCACATTCCCACATTCCCAAGAATGTGGGAACGTCACATGCCCTCATCCCCCCACTCCTCGTTCCCGAATCCAGCACGCCTAAACAAACTCTCGCCCTCCTCCGCAAACTCGGCACCTCCGCCTCCGGCCCCTTCTTCGCCGCCGGCCGCGCCGGCTCCATCAACGCCGCCCTCTTCGCCGCCGCCTGCCTAGCCCACCGCCACCCAAAAATCCGCCGCGCCCTCGACCTCTTTCGCTCCCGCCAAACCAACTCCGCCCCTTGCAAGCCCTAACCCCTCCGCTCCACTTCAACTTCAACTTAAACTTAAACCCATGTCCGCCATCCCCAACGACTACGTCGCCAATCTCGAACCCTACGAGCCCGGTCGGCCCATCCCCGATGTCGCCCGCGAACACGGTCTCGATCCCTCCCAAATCGCCAAACTCGCCTCGAACGAAAACCCCCTAGGGGCCTCCCCCCGCGCCCTCCAAGCCATCCGCGATTCACTCGCCCATACCCACCTCTACCCCGATGGCGCCGGCCTCGCCCTGCGCGACGCCATCGCCCAAACCCACGGCCTCACCCGCGACCACGTCGTTCTCGGTTGCGGCTCAAACGAAATCATCGAGTTCTGCTACCACGCCTACACCCAGCCAGGAAAAGGTCGCGTCCTCGCCTCCGCTTACGCCTTCGCTGTTTACGGACTCATGGCCCGCCTCTTCAATGTCCCATTCGAAGAAGTGCCAGATCGCGATTTCCAACACGACCTCGCCGGCTTTGCCGCCCGCTTGCAGAACGACGTCCGCCTCGTTTTTCTCGCCTCCCCAAATAACCCCACCGGCACACGCATCCCCAACGCCGAACTCACCGCCTTCGTGGAAAAATTTCCCGCAGGCCCACTTCTCGTCATCGACGAAGCCTACTACGAGTTCATCTCGGAACCTCCCCCCACGATCCAGTGGGTCAAACAAGGACGCCCCATCGTCGTTCTCCGCACTTTTTCCAAAGCCCAAGGCCTCGCCGGCCTCCGCATCGGTTACGGCCTCGCCCACCCCGACATCGCCGCCGTCCTCCAAAAATCCCGCCAGCCTTTCAACACCTCCGCCCCCGCCCAGGCCGCCGCCCTCGCTAGTCTCGCCGATCAGGAACATGTTCGAACAACCCTCGCTCTGACCTATGCAGGACGCGACCGCCTACACTCTTTCCTGAAAAAACTCGGCCTCCGCTTCATCCCCGGCACCGCCAACTTTGTCATGGTCGAGGTCGGCGATGGCGACGCCGTCTTCCTCGCCCTACAAAAACGCGGCCTTATAGTTCGCCCGCTCCGTAGCTACCGCCTCCCCACTTGGATCCGCATCTCCATCGGAACTCCGGAACAGATGGCTCGCCTAGAAGAAATCCTCCCCCAGATTATTCCGACCCAAAAATGAATCCCGCCAAAATCACCATCCTCGCGCCCGGCCTCATCGGCGGATCCGTTGCCCTCGCCGCCACCAAAGCATTCCCGAAAGCCAAAATCGCTGTGTGGACGCGCCGCCACGAATCTCTGCCCTCCATCCGTACCGTCCTGCCCAAGGCGGACGTGAGCATCGACCCATCCCTCGCCACGGATGCCGATCTCGTCGTGCTGGGTTCTCCACCCTCCGCTTTACCGGAACTCGTTCGTTCTATTCTTCCTTTTCTAAAACCCTCCGCCCTCGTCACCGATGTCGCGAGCATCAAGGGCCCTCTGGAAAATATCATGGCCCACCTTCTGCAGAACAAAGCCCGTTGGATCGGTTCCCATCCCATGGCCGGCTCCGAGGAGTCCGGCATCGCCGTCGCCCGGGCCGATCTTTTCCAGAATGCCCCCGTCATCCTCACTCCCACCCCGACCACCCCGGCGGATGTGACCCGCGATGCCACCTCCTTCTGGCAGGCCCTCGGAGCCCGCGTCCTCACCCTCACGCCCCAAGCACACGACGAGCAAATCGCCCGCATCAGTCATCTCCCCCACCTCATCGCCTCCGCCCTCGTCCTAGCCGCTGGCCATGATTCCCTCCCCCTCGCCGGTTCCGGCTATCGCGACACCACCCGAGTTGCCGCCGGCCCCTCCGAACTCTGGTCCGAAATCCTCTGCAACAACCGGCTCCAAGTGCTTGCCTCTCTAAAAGATTTTCGTTCTTCCCTAAATGATTTGGTTTCAGCTTTGAAAAAAGGGGATGCCAGCGCCCTCGCCAAAATATTGGATGATGCCGCAAAAATTCGACGCACCCTGCCCACATCATGAGCCAACTCGAAGTCCGCCCCCTCCGCCGTCTAGATGCCGAATTCTCGGTTCCCGGGGATAAAAGCATCTCTCATCGCGGAATCATCCTCGGCGGCCTCGCCGCCGGCACCACCCGCCTCCGCGGATTCCTTCCCGGAGAAGACTGCCTTACCACCCTGCACGCACTCCAAACCCTGGGTTGCCGGATCGATCGGGTAGCGCCGGATGAGGTGCTCATCGAGGGCCGTGGCGGAAAACTCCTGGCTCCCGCCGAATCCATCGATTGCGGCAACAGCGGCACCACAATGCGACTTCTCTCCGGCGTCGTCGCGGGACAACCCTTCACCACCCGTCTCTTTGGCGATGCCTCCCTCAGTCGCCGGCCCATGGCTCGGATCGCCGAGCCCCTTCGGAAATTCGGTGCGGAAATTCTCTGCGAAGGAACCGGGAATCGACCTCCCCTCACCATCCGCGGAGCCCAGCTCAAGGCGATCGATTTCACCAGCCCGGTCGCCAGCGCTCAGGTCAAATCCTGCGCCCTGCTCGCCGCCCTCCAAGCCGATGGTAAGACCACCTTCCGCGAGCCCTCCCAATCCCGCGACCACACCGAACGCCTCCTCCCAGCTTTCGGCGCCAGTTTTCGCACCGATAAACAATCCATCATCCTCCATGGTCCGCAGAGACTGGAAGGCACGGAACTGGATGTGCCAGGTGATTTCTCCTCGGGGGCTTTTTGGATCGTCCTCGCGGCTGGCTTGCCCGGATCCCGACTCACCCTCCGCCGCCTAGGCCTCAACCCCACCCGCACCGCCCTCCTTTCCGCCCTTCTCCGCATGGGTGCGGGCATCATGGAAAAAATTGAACAAACATCCCCGGAACCGATGGGCACCATCTCCGTGCAAGGCAACCGTGGCCTAAAGGCCACCACCGTGGCCGGAAAAGAAATTCCAAATCTCATCGATGAAATTCCCATCCTCGCCGCCGCCGCAGCTCTCGCCAAAGGCGTGACCGAAATCCGCGATGCTGCCGAACTTCGTCACAAAGAAAGCGACCGCCTCGCCGTAATCGCGGAAAACCTCCGCCTCTTCGGAGTCCCCGTCGAGGAGCGACCCGATGGCCTCTCCATCGAAGGCGGCCGCACCCTTGTCGGAGCCGAGGTCGAGAGCCACGGAGACCATCGCATCGCCATGTCTTGTGCCATTCTCGGGCTCCTCGCCAAGGGGCGCACTCTCGTCCACGACACCGCCTGCATCGAGACCAGTTACCCCGGCTTCGCTCAACAGATCGCCCTCCTCCAAGAAGTGAGCCGCTGATCCATGCTGCACCCCGTCATCTGTATCGATGGCCCCGCCGCCTCCGGTAAAAGCACCGTCGCCCGCCTAGTCGCCCACGACCTAAATTTCGTTTACGTCGACACGGGTGCCATGTACCGCGCGTTCACCTTCCTCACCCTCGAAGCCGGCCACGATCCCACCTCCCGTGCCCGCATAAAACAACTCCTCGAAAAAGTCGATTTCCATGCCGACATCCGGGACGGGGAAATCGCCCTGTGCGAGGGCAAACGGGATCTGACCCCGCACATCCGCTTACCGGAAATAAATGCCGCTGTCTCCCACGTCTCCACTTTGCCAGAACTCCGCGAATACCTCGTCAATCTCCAGCGCAAACTCCGCCTCATCGCACCCCTCGTGATGGAAGGCCGCGATATCGGCACGGTCGTCTGCTCCGATAGCCCCTTCAAATATTTCATCGATGCCTGCCCCACAGTCCGAGCCGAGCGTCGCCGAAAACAGGGGCAGGAAGATAATCTGGCCGCCCGGGACAAAATCGACTCCTCTCGCTCCGCCGCTCCCTTGGTTCGCGCCGCCGATGCCACCCTTCTGGACAGCGGCAAACACGACGCCCGCGCCCTCGCGGACCGAATTATCACGGAAGTCCGTTCCCGCCTTCAGCCCGGCCCCAGCCTCCCATGAAAGTATGTCCTTTTTGGTTTCACTGCTGTCGGTTGCTCTCCTACTTCCTTTTAAAGATTTTCCATTCCATTCGTAGTCAGGGCGGCGCTTCCCTTCCCCCGGGCCCGCTCATCCTGGCCCCCAACCACGCCAGCTACTTCGATCCCCCTGCGGCAGGCTCCTGCATCCCCCGAGT
>CAIVGD010000223.1 GCA_903905395.1 uncultured Verrucomicrobiota bacterium | reverse complement strand
CCCCTTCGCCGTGGCTTCCTTGCTTTGAGGGTTAAAATGGACTTCGTCGGCCATCAGGATATCCCCGCCATACGTGACCACCACGTTGTCCTTGGCATAGTAGATTCCTCCTTCGTAACGGTTGGCTCCGTCGGAAGTGATCTGGAGAGGTGGCTCCACCGATTCCGGAGTTTCCTGCGTCTGGGCACGAAGCACCCCAACAAGGGCCAAAGATGCCACCAGGACACAAGTCCTCACCCTCCATGAAGCGTTTATTTTCATGAGATTACGTAAAAAGTGCTAGCGGACGGGAGCCATTTGCCCAGCGAAATCCTCCAGAGGCAATCCCAACCAGTTCTTATAAATTATCGCGTTGATTGAAAGCTAGTTACGACTCCACTCCAGCATCCGCTCAATGGGTAACTTGGCCTTCTCGATCGTTTCGCAGCTCAGAGTCACTTCCGGGGCGAGATTCTCCAAAGCATCCAACGCCTTATTCAAAGTGTTCATTTTCATATATCGGCACTCCGCACAAGCGCACTGATCCGTCGGTCCGGCGAGGAATTCCTTGTCCGGCATCTCTCGGCGCAACCGGTGCAGCATCCCCTCCTCCGTCACCACTATGAAAGCTCGCGCCGGCGAGTTGCGACAGTACCCCACCATTTTTTCCGTCGAACACACCTCGTCCGCCAACGCCCGCACAGCCCTCGTGCACTCCGGATGAGCCACCACCGGCGCATCGGGATGCTCCTTGCGAATCCGGTCGATCGACATCGCCGTGAATTCCATATGCACATAGCAGTCACCATCCCACAGCCGCATCTTCCGCCCCGTTTTCTGCATCACCCAATCCCCCAAGTTCCGGTCGGGTAGGAAAAGAATCTCCCGATCCGCCGGCACTCTTTGGACTATCCGCTCCGCGTTGCCAGAGGTGCAGATCACATCACTCAGCGCTTTCACCGCCGCCGTGCAATTCACGTAGGAAACCACATAAAGGCCGAGATTTTCCTGGAGGTAGGCCTGCAACTTGTCGGCAGGACACGAATCTGCCAGGGAACAACCCGCATTCAGGTCAGGCATCAGAACTTTCTTCTGCGGGTTCACGATCTTCGCCGTCTCCGCCATGAAATGGACTCCGCAAAAAAGAATCATCTCCCCTTTCGCCTTTTGCGCTTCGTAACTCAACCCCAGCGAATCCCCCACATAATCCGCCACCTCCTGAATCTCCCGACTCTGATAATTGTGCGCCAGCACCACCGCCTGCCGCTCTTTCTTCAACCGGATGAATTTTTCCTGCAAAGGACTCATTCCACCCAGCTTGCCTCAAAATGCCCACCCAGACAAACCTCGTTGCATTCTGAATTCGCCCATCAGGTTTTTACCTAGTACCATTTCCCTATGCTCAAGAACGGCCTGTTGGCAGGAGTCCTCGTCCGCCTCTCCTTTGCTGTTATCTCGCTCATCGGTGGACCGACTCTTTTCTCTCAAGATGCGACGCCCGATTTCGGTTTTCCCCTCCTCCCTCCGTCCACTTGGGATGACACCTCCGCCAAGAATTGGGCAACGGCCCTCCAGCTTCCCGTAGAATCCGAAACAAAATACCAATCCAGCTACCGTGCCTACTACGGACCCCAGGTTCAAATTCTCGGGGCCAACCCGAAATCGGTTGCCCTCACCGCCACCGACGATCACCCCGATCAACTTACCCTTATTTTCGCCAACAAAGGCGATTCGGCGAGCGAGCTTCTGAGACACAACGACGCAGAAGCCCGCCCCCGTGATGGGATGGAAGTAAAAAAAGCCATCGCGGCTGACGCAGATTGTGTGCGGGAAAAACTTTCCTCTCTTCTCGGCAAACCAAAAAAACAAATGTTTGGAGACTTTGGAAAAACTCGGGAATCTGCCGAACGCTGGGACTCCTCGGGCACGACAATTCTTCTCATCGAAAAACCCGGCGAATATGTTGCCATTCGCATTCTTCCATCAAAATTAGTTGATCTAGAAGTAAAGCCCCAGCGAATTTCCGATGCCGCTATGAGAGAGCGAATGAAAGAAAACGTCATACACCGACCCAACGGAGACATCCTCATCGGCAACATCCCGATGGTCGACCAAGGCCCCAAAGGCTTCTGCGTTCCTGCTACCTATGCCCGGGCCCTGCTCTATGCGGGCGTCCCTGCGGATCTCTATCTTCTCGCCCTGCTGGGTCGTACCGATGTTGGTGGCGGAACTTCCGTTTTCGCGATGGAAAGTTCCGCCCGTGCCCTCGCCGCCACCTACGGTCGTTCCATCACCTCCGTCTCGCCCAACCTCGACCTCGCCAAGCTCGTATCGTTTTTTGAAAAAGGTATTCCCCTCACCTGGGCCCTGGATGTAGATGAAGAAATCAATCGTGACCTCTCCCTCCGACTCAAAGAGAGGGCTTCGAGCGATCTCACCACCTGGAATAAGATCCTCGAGCCCAAACGCAAAGCCGCCCGCACCCTCCGTAAAAATCCGAAAAACGGTCACGTCTGCCTCCTCATCGGCTGTAATCGGAAAACCGGGGAACTGGCCACCTCCGACTCCTGGGGACCCGAATTTGCCGAACGCTGGATCACCGTGGAGGAGGCACGCGCCCTCTCCCAAGGCGACCTTGGTGCCATCGTCCCCTGATTCCGAAGATAAAAACAAAACGCAAAGCTGAATCTTTTTATGTCTGACGCCTCATTATAAACACCTGATGATCGGGTGTTTGTGGCCTTTATTTCTGCCTCATTATTGTCACATGTTTTTTCTGGAATTTAATCGCTTTTTTCTTTGGCTGTGATTTAATTCATGCCTTTGAAAAAGGCTCCAAGGTTTTCTCGTATCGTGTTTCTTTCGGCAATATTTATAGCCCTAGCCGCACAACCGTGTCTGGCGGATGCCACCAGCGTTAGCTTTAGTTTCAACGCTAGCGATCTGATCAGGGCACCACTTTCTCAAGGCT
>CAIVGD010000222.1 GCA_903905395.1 uncultured Verrucomicrobiota bacterium | reverse complement strand
GTTTCACCGTGAACGCCACACCTATACTTACCTGCGCTACAAACGGCAGATGGGCGCCGAGTGCCCGGTCATGGCGGGCATCCCGCATGGCGATCCTCACTACGAGTGGCTGGCCCTTCAGCTCCAGATACATGTGTCAGAAGTCAAAGAGCGGGATCAAGACGCCGAAAGAGGACATGGATTTGATCAACGCCCGCCTGAAGGCCGCGAAACAGGATTTCGAGACCTGGAAAATGCAGCAAGGAGCACCAAGATGAACGAGAACAACGAAATTAGCATTGAGGAAGGCAGCACAAACGTCTACGCCGACCTGGGTTATGTCGACGCGGCCGAGATGCAGCGTAAGTCTCAACTCGCCGCTGAGATTGCCCGCGCAATCAAAGCTCGCCGCCTGACTCAAGATGGCGCCGCCGAGTTGCTCGGTATCGACCAGTCCAAGGTGTCGCGAATCACACGGGGCCAGTTTCGCGGTGTGAGCGAAGCCAAGCTGCTTGAATTGGTAACGAAGTTAGGCCACGACGTCAGAATCGTCGTCGGCCCGGTGCGGCGGCGCACGGGCAAGATTGAGCTGCAATTCGCCTGAGTTGTTGGGCGCCGTTGGGTTTGGAGTTGAGTTAGCGAGGCCAACCCCAGGCGACTGTTAGGGTAGAAGCCGAGTGCCGTCGGAGCCGCACGTACGCTTACCAGGGCACCCGAGTTTGAACAAGTGGTCGTTGGCGAACGGCTGGTAGCGGGCTGTCAACCGCGAATCGTGATGACATATGGTGCTTTGCAAATACACCTCCGCGCAGAACTTGTCAGCGGGCTCGGCGGTCACCGTGGTCCTGTATTCCGACAATCGCGCCCCGTTTACAAGCTCACCACTGTTGCGAGGTTCGTCAGAATTTGAGTCCTCAGGTCTTCTGGATTCACCTGTCGAAGTTCAGCGAGTTGCGCAACCGTGCCCGAGACGGCAGCTGGGCGAACGGCAGCACCCGAGACTAGGACAAATGGGCCGTCCGTCTCCGTGAGAAGTCGATCCACCGGCAGCTGCTCGACCAAGCCTCGATGCTTCGTCGACTTGAGCATCTCCGAGTTGATCGAGAAGTAGCACCCCCGATCGACGGCGCGACGGGCTTCGGCAGCGGATCCAGTGAACCAGTGAAGAACGACGTGACCGCGATCTGCCGGAAGCTCCCGCTCCAAATGTTGCAAGACCTTCGCCACAGCGCGGACGCTGTGAATGGTCAAAATCTTGTTCCCCTGCTCGGCACACATCCGGAGGATTCGTTCAAACACGCGCTCCTGGGCTTCGAAACTCATGTAGAACCGCGGCCCGGCGTCCAGTCCGACTTCACCCACATAGCGAGCCTCAGGCAACAGTTTCTCGAAAAGGCCGAGTTCTTCCTCGCGTTCGCCAACAAGCTGTGGGTGAAGCCCGAGCGCTACGCGTACGTGGTTGGTCCCGGCGGCCATCTCCCTGTTCCGGGACCAGGCCTTCGGTGTCGTCGTCACTGCCAAGGTGGCCACGCGCTCCCGATCGCACTCGGCGATCAACTGCGCATGGTCCTGGTACAGATCCAGGTGGCAGTGGAAGTCGACCCATTTAGCTCTCTTCGCTGACGGACCCGTCATAGCGGTTCTGCCCGGACCCCATCCAGCAGGCGGGCAACCTCCTCGAGTCCAGCCACGTACACGCCCTCATACGCCTGCAAGTTCTGCGGATGATCGTTCAATGGCCCAGGACGGTGGATATCGAAACGAGCGCGCTCGGGCTTGCGCCGCAGCCGGGAGATTGCGAGCTGAAAGGATCGGATATGACTTCCCTCGGCCTTCTCGGTGTCAATTGCCTGAGCGAGCAGGTCCGGCAATTGGTAGGGCGTCGTATCTGTCACGCCACCCGCGAGCAACGAGGCTCTACGAATGAGGCATGGAACGCAATAGCCACAGTGCTTGGGCTGGCGCTGCGCCTCGTCCTTGGCAAATCGCGTCTTGCCCGGAGATGAACAGGACATCGTCTCCCGGGCATAGGCTGCAAGGAAATTGTGATCGGCGCACCCCTGCGCCATCTGCCCCTTGGTCTGGAATGCATACCGATTGAACAAATGTGCGCGGATCCCGAGTGTCCCAAGCAGCTCGTTCATGCGAACCATGTAGAAGGGGTGTGTCGTCCGGGTGCTCAGAGATCCAAGGCGCAATGGGTCAAGGGGCACGTTCAGCGAAATCCATCCGTTCTCGGGAACGTGAATGGTGATGTCTCCACCAATTGCGTCAGCAGCCAGGGCCGCGAGTGCGAAGAACATAAAGGAGCGGCCGCGCAGCGTGTCTTCCACTGGGGATTCATCGACCGTATCCTTGGGGAAACCGACGCGTGCTCTGATGTGGTTGAACTCGGCTGTGGGGAACCTAGCCTTCATTCTTTCCGCGCACATTCTTTGGTGCTGACTCGTGATCCCGTCCCAATAGTGACTGACCAGGAGAGGTGTTGCGCCGCCCGCGAACAGATCTATCGCACCAATGAAGCTATCGAGACCGCCTGAGAAGAGGCAGACACTGTCGGGGTTGGCGGTCCGCAGGTTTCCTGACGCTGGCACGAGGACCGCTCGGGTAGGAACGCGCGCCCGGAACTGCATGGTCCACTTGTCGCCAGTGAGGAAGTTCAGCATCGTCTGAAGAAGCGAAGACTGAGACACCCACAATTCCGGATCGGCAACTGGTACGCATATTTCGATCTCACGCGTCCATCCATCCTGTGCGAGCGCCTCGCGGGAAACTCGGGTGTCCGCAGCCAACACGGTTGTCGCAACGAGGGCAAGGTCGATGGCTCGTTCACTGGGAACGAGGCCCAACACGTTGAGTTGGTCCAGCGCCTGGCCCAATCCGAATGCCAAGCGATCGTAGCCATCGATGAAGTCGATCTCAGTGACGTGCGCGTCAGATCGTGCCGGTGTAACTGCTTCCGCGTCGGAGGCCCCGAGGCGGGCCACTATGGTGTTTGAACTCATGTCGCGTCCTCTCCAGCATCGGCGATCAGCGAGAAGGCAGCCTCGTAGATCTCATTTGCCCGTTGTTCCACGTCAAGACTATTCAGAGTCTCCAACCCAGTCAACAGACCCGACAGATGAACCCGGCAGCATCCTTCGATGAAGTCGTGAAGTTGCTCGTGAGCTTGCTCGACCGCTGCAATATCGGCTGGCAGAGTGATCCCGCGTGCCCCGATGTCGGCGATCACCCGCCCCTCTATCGACAGTGCGACGAAGTCCAGGAAGAACTCACGGAGTTGTTCAGGGGCAAGCTGCGCAAAAGATGTTGGCGCATCGCGATCCAAATTGCCGATGGCTTCTAGCATCGCCTGTCGAGAGATGGCCTCGTCAATGGCACCCCCAGGCGGGCAAAGGAACTCCAGCATCGCGAGGAACACATCCGATGCCGGCTGATTGGCCATGCTCTCAAGGTCGAGATGGCGCAGTGTCTCGACCGGTCCAACCGCTTGGAAGTCTCTGACCACTCTGAGGAGCCTGGCTCCCGAAGCGCGTGACGACCCCATCCGCTGTGCTGCGCGGCGTGCGCCTCCAGCACCGCCGCGCGAGCCTCCGCCTCGTCCGCCACCACCACCGATGTAGGCGGATAGCGCCGACCCTAGCGCGCTGGAACTGCCAGTCTTCGAGAAGCGCGTGAATGCGTTGCGGGCGGCAGCGAATCCTCCGAATGCCACTGTTGCGCCATCGGATTGGGCTGAAGATGTGCCATCCGCCGACCCGTCTCCTTCACCACTTCCATCCGCTCCCGCGTCCCCGTCTCCATCACTACCGCCGGCATCGAGCCATGTGGGGACCAGCCCGTTTGGAGGTCCCCCATATCCTTTTGATGTTCCCACCGCGCCCCCTCACGCCTTATTTGCGATTGAACCCATGGCCTTAGTGCCCCTCTTCAGAAGCGCGTTGCCGTCTTGATCCCCCCAAGCCGCGAGAACCGCTTTGGCCTCTAGCACCAACGCGGCATCCTTTAAGATTGAGATCATCGCCACCGGCCACACCCCCACCTTATCGATGTCGAGCGCCTTCGCGAAATCGAGCAACCTTCGCCCCATCTCCGGGCTGCGTTCGGCCAAGACCATGAGCCCCTGCACGCCTTTCGGCTCTGTCTTCAGATCATCTGCCTCCAGCACTTGATCGCTGACGGCACCGAAGACCTCGTCCAGCTCTTGCGGTGAGAGCTTGGCAACCTCGGCAACGGTACCTCTTGCGACGAGCTTGCCGCCCATGAGCCGTTCCACGACGCTTTCGAGGTGGGCAGAGTTCGCAAATCCGCCAATGGCGCCACGTTTGTCCCGAGTGACGAACACGTAGGGCCGCAAGTCAACCTCGGTCAGTGAAGGCTCGATCGAGGCCCAGCCGCGGATCCATTCATTCTTCTGCCAGTCAACAACCTCCTGCGGCAGCACCTCGGAGTCTTCAGTTTTGCTCCCGCCCTTCTTGGCCCAGGCGTCCGCCTTGGAGTCGGTATCCACATTGGCAGCGGCACTGGCCTGCTTCAGCGTACGTTCGAACAGCGCCAGGGCCGCAGGCTTTCCGGCTTCCCCCGTAGCAAGCTGAGC
>CAIVGD010000221.1 GCA_903905395.1 uncultured Verrucomicrobiota bacterium | reverse complement strand
GGCCAAAGCGGATCGACGATCGATTTGCACTTTGCAGATATTGCCTTGAGCGGAGGGGGGTGGGCAACTGCACGGATGAATAAGCTTGCGGGTTGGCGGTGAATTTGAAGGGGGGGCGCAAAAATAATTGCGACCCATCTGGACAGCGGGCCCTCCGGGCGAGGAAGATCCCCCCGTGAAAGACCGAGAAGAGATTCCCTCGCCGCGGAGACTCGAACTGCTGGCCAAGCTGGAGGAGAGAGCAAGGGAGTGTCCGGGGCTCTACCCGATTCAGGAGGCGGAAGATTTTTTACGGGTGGCTGTGGATCATGCTGGGGAGGGGGACGAGGGAATCTGTGAGGTCTTGGAGGCCGTATGGAGAAGGCCTGACGAGGCGGTGCAGTTGAACGCCCAAAGCCTGATTCGCCGAGGGAATGGGCTGGGTTCGCCCAGGGTGGAACAGCCATCCGGCGTGGAAGCCCAGAGGGTAAGGAAGCGGGCGGACTAACTTCTGCGAAAGAATCACTCGCCAAACGTCCTCTGGACGCTCAAATCCGAAGGGCAAGGACGCATGAAGGAAACCTTGAACCCATCACCAACGACATCCGAGCCTGAATTGCCTTTTGGCTCGAATTCCAACCCATCCCCCTCTTCCTCGAGCGGGGCGGGCGGAGATCCGGATGTGGTGGTCATCAAAGGCCCACCACGGCCGGTTGGTTACAACCCCCCTTCAGCGTCCCCAACACAGCAGGAGGAATCTTCCATGAACAATCCATCCACCCCAGCCGCCCTTAACGTCAAACGGAGCATCGATCGCCAACGCAAAGAGCAGAGGGCGGTAACTTCCATCTTGGGCGGGGTGGGACTCGCCTTACTCCTCATCATTGTGGGTTGTGCCACCCTTTCCGGATTTGGGGGTTTCGTCCTCTGGAAGCAGATTCAGCGACAAAGTGTGACGGTGGATCAGATGGAACAGAGGATCAACAAAGAGATCGCTTCCCTCCAATCCCGGGATGCCGAGCTAGCCAGCGGATTGGAATCGGCTGGAGCGCAATTGGCCAAACAGCTTTCCCTGCTTGAGCAGGCGAAGGCCCAATTGAGTCGGCAAGAGAAGGACGCGGCCACAGTGCGCCAACGTCTCTCGATGCTGGAAGGTGATTCGGGCGAGCGTCGGTCCCGCTGAGCCAGCCGTGATAAGTCGCGTTGAACTTCGTCGCATCACGCAGGAGTGGCGCACACGCCTCCAGCGGGTGCAACAGATTCTCCAGCCGAGCGAGTGGGCTACTGATGATTGGAACCGATTTGCGCGCGCCTTAAGCACGATGGTGCGGGCGCACGGATCGACTTGGGTCGACGGAGATACCACCTACTGGGATGTGCGCTGGACTCTGCAGGATGGAGGAGAACTGATCTGCCAAGCGGAAGATGGGGTAGAGGGCAAAAAGACTCTCGTGGTGGCACAAACCGGCGGGTTTGCGGAGGGGTTGGAAAACTACACCTGGTTCTTCGGTGAATTTGGGCAGACCGGTGATTTTCTCGGCAACCCTTACTGGGTGGATGGTACTTGGAAGGAGGCGCTGGCGATGATGTTGCTTCCCCAGCAGGCGGGGGCGGGATTCTATCTCAACGGGGGCGGCGTGCAGGCGACTCCCATGCTGGAGGCACAGGCTTCCACCGCTCAATAAATAGATCCCAAGTTGTTGCGGGCAAACATTTTGTATTTGCTTGCATTTACCTTCATTTTATTATAGGATTGGCCTCTTGAAAGGAGTTCGGCGGGGAGTTGCGCAAAGGGCGCGCTGATCCGGTTTCCGTGATCGACCAAGATCTGTTTCGGATCCATGAGAGCGCCCCCACCCTTCTCGCAGACCTAAAGAGAACGATAAGAACCTCACGGAAGTGATCGCGGTCAGCCATCTAGGCCAGAGCCATCCTTCGTCGATCGGGCGCTGTGCGCCCGGTTGGTCCGCTCGGGCCATATCTTTCCGCCGCACATCAACCACATGAATCACGATTCACGAAACGGATCCCGCCGAGGAAGCGGGCCCCACGAACGCAGAAACCGTCGCCACGACCGTTATGGTGGAGGTCGGGGCGGTCCCCGCCGCGAAACCAGAACCGGTGGCGGAGGTTTCTGGGGATTCTTGAAAAAATTATTCGGCATGGGGGGCGGCTCGTCCCGTTTTTCCCAGACCGATACACGGCAACGGCACGGACGATCGGAGGCGCCTCGCACACCGCGGGCCCCCCGCTCGATCCCTCCGATGGAGGTGCTCACCCCCCGGCTTTATATCGGGAACCTCTCCTACGACGCGTCCGAGAGCGATGTCTTCGACCACCTCAGCAAAGTGGCTGGGGTTAAAAATGTCGAAGTCGTTCGCGACAGTGGGTCCAACTCGAAAGGGTTCGGCTTCGCCGAGATGCAAACACTCGAGGGCGCCCAAGAGGTGGCCAAGAAACTCCATGATACTGATTTCATGGGGCGGTTGCTCATCGTCAATGGTGCGAAATCTACCGGGGAACGCCCCGGTGGCGGTTCGCGCCAAGATAGGCCGGATAGCCGGCCGCCTCGCGGGGATCGGCCAGAGCGTTCCTCCGAGTTCGATTATGACCGCGGGCCTCGGAACCCGAGTTACGACTAAGCAGTAAGTTTAGGGACTGGCCAAGGTGCGCCGGGTCTTCTTCGAGACCCGGCCGCCTTCGGCGAGCCATCGGTTCACCGCAGCCAAATAAGCGCGGCCACTGGATTCAATCACATCCGTCGCCGCGGCCCGCCCGCTTGCGGGTTCCCCCTTCGCCTCAAATCGAACGTTGAGGCTGACTTCCCCGACTGCGTCCTTGCCCTCGGTGACGGCGCGCACCGCATAATCCAGAAGATGTCCTTTGAGGCCGGTGATCCGGTCTATCGTTTTCATCACGGCATCCACCACGCCGTCGCCAGTGCCGCTGGCGGCAAGTTTTTTTCGGCCATGACGGAGAGTTACCGTCGCGAGGGGTTTTTCGTTCGTGCCGGACCGGCAGGTTAGGTTTTCCAGGGAATACGTTTCGTGGGCGACATGAATCTGGGCACCGACCAGCGAAACCAGGTCGTCATCGTGCACGAATTTTTTGCGGTCGCCGATTTCTTTGAAGCGGGCGAAGACCGCCTGCAGTTCGGCTGGTTGAAGAGTGTAGCCAAGATGTTTCAAGCGGGCGATGACTGCGGCGCGGCCGCTGTGTTTGGTCAGGGGGAGCTCGGTTTTTCCCCAACCCACTTCCTCTGGATCCATAATCTCGTAGGTTTCTCTTTTTTTCAGGATGCCGTCCTGGTGAATCCCCGAGCTATGGGCAAAAGCGTTCAGACCGACGATGGCTTTGTTTCGTGGCAAGGGGAAACCACAGGCACCTGAAACGAGGCGTGAGGTTCGGACAATCTCCCGGGTGTGAATGCCGGTCGTGAGGTGGGTGTAGAAGTCCCGGCGGGTGTGGAGAGCCATGACGATTTCCTCGAGGGCGGCGTTGCCAGCCCGTTCGCCAATGCCGTTGACGGTGCATTCCACCTGGCGGGCCCCGGCATGAACGGCGGCCAGTGAGTTGGCCACGGCCAACCCGAGGTCGTTGTGACAGTGGGTGCTGAAGACGGCGTGGGCCGAGCCACGCACCCGGGCGATGACCTCGGCAAACATCCTTCCGTATTCCTCCGGGGTGGCATACCCGGTGGTGTCGGGGAGATTGATCGTGGTGGCTCCAGCGGAGATCGCAGCTTCGACGACTTCGACTAGAAAATCGATTTCCGTGCGGGAGGCGTCTTCCGGAGAAAATTCCACATTGTCGGTGAATTTGCGGGCCCGGCGGACTCCCTCGGTGGCTAGACGGAGTATCTCGTCGCTGGCTTTGCCGAGTTTAAATTCACGGTGAATTTTGCTGGTGCCGAGAAAAACGTGGATGCGGCCCTGCTTGCCTGCGGGTTTCACCGCGGCGCCAGCGGCATCGATGTCCGCATTGATGCAACGGGCCAATCCGCAGATCACAGGACCGCGGACCGTGCGGGCGATTTCTTTGACAGAATCGAAGTCGCCCCGACTGGCGATGGGGAAACCGGCTTCGATGATATCCACGCCGAGACGAGCGAGTTGGCGGGCGACATCCAATTTTTGGCGACCCGTCATGGCCGCACCCGGACACTGCTCCCCGTCCCTGAGGGTGGTGTCGAAGATCTGAATGCGGACATCGGAAGACATGGCCTCAGCTTAGCGTTAAACTGCCTGAGGCGCACCAGCTAAGGTAGCGGAGGCACGCAGACGCGGAAGGCCTGAGAATTGAGGACTAAGGTAGCGGCGGCATCTCCGAGGACGCCTAGCTGGACGATGGGAATTCGGATTTTGGATTGAGGGAAATGAGAGCGGAGTATTGTCGGTGATGTAGGGCGCCCGTTCGTGGGCGCCTAGGGATGGGTGGTGCAGTGGTTCAGTTTTCCGGCGCCCCGCAGGGGCGCATACGTAATTTATACGAACAACCGGCAGCTCGCGCAGCCGGCTAATCTCTTTCACCCCTCAGGGGTTCGTTGAACACGATCCAGCTTCGAGATTAATCCACACAACGCACCCCGCTAGGCCCGGAGGGCCGACGGAGATTAGCCGGTGGTGAGAACCACCGGGAATAGGGAGCAAATCGTGTCCGCCCTGAAGGGTGGTGGAAAGTTTAAACCCGGGAACGATTGCAGGGCGGGTGTCGCCCCGTAATCGCTATGGGCAGTTAGTACGCGGCTTGGGCGCCCTTGAGGTTCCGGCGGCGGATCCAGGGCATGAGGCCACGCAGGCGAGCCCCGGTTTTTTCGATCGGGTGCTTGGTACCGGCTTTAAGCAGGCGGTGATAGCGTTTCATGCCGGTGCGGCTTTCGCGGACCCATTCCCGGGCAAACTTACCGTTGCGGATTTCCTGCAGGACCTTCTCCATCGATTTTTTGGTGCGGGCATCGATCACGCGCGGACCGCGGGTGACGTCGCCGTATTTGGCGGTTTCGGAAATAGAGAAGCGCATGCCTGCGATGCCGGATTCGTTGATCAGATCCACAATGAGCTTTAGTTCATGGAGAACTTCAAAGTAGGCGACTTCGGGTTGATACCCGGCCTTCACGAGGACTTCGAATCCCGCCTGGATCAGGGCCGAGGTACCTCCGCAAAGCACGGCCTGCTCGCCGAAGAGGTCGGTTTCGGTTTCCTCCTTGAATGTTGTTTGGAGGAGGCCGGCGCGGGTGGCGCCGATGCCGCGGGCCCACGCCATCGCGATGGAGCGGGCTTGGCCAGTCGGATTTTGCTGAACCGCGAAGAGCGCGGGCACGCCACGTCCCTCGACATACTGACGGCGGACGATGTGGCCGGGGCCTTTGGGGGCGACGAGGACCACATCGATGTTTTTCGGAGGCTTGACGGTTTTGTAGTGGATGGCAAAGCCGTGACTAAAGAGGAGGCATTGGCCTTTGCGGAGATTGGGGGCGATGTCCTTTTCGTACACGGAGGGAATTTTAAGGTCTGGCACGGCGACGAAGATGACATCAGCACCGCGGACGGCTTCGGCGGTGGGGAGGACTTTAAACCCATGCTTCTTGGCTACGGCGATGGACTTGCTTCCCTTGTAGAGGCCGATGGTGACGCGGACGCCGCTGTTTTTGAGGTTGAGGGCGTGGGCGTGGCCTTGGGATCCGAAGCCGATGACCGCGGCTTTCCGGCGGCGAAGGGGGGCGAGGCTAGCGTCACGGTCGTGATAGATGCGGGCGGGCATAATGTAATCTCCAGTTAAGGTTGTGTGTGCGGATGGAAGGTTAGCGACGCGGCAAGGCGATTCGGCCCGTCCGGCTCAATTCGAGGATGCCGAAGGGCTTCATCAACTGGAGGAATTTATCGATCTTGTTCTGATCGCCCGTGACCTCGATGGAGAGGCTGGATGCCTGAACATCCACGATCTTGGCGCGGAAGATGTCGCAGATTTGCATGACTTCAGGCCTGGAGGCGGAGGTGGCTTTGACTTTTAGGAGGATGAGTTCGCGATCGATGACATCGCCATCCTTGAAGTCGTGGACTTCGAGGACATCGACCAACTTGTTGAGCTGTTTGACAACCTGTTCCAGGACCTGGTCGTTTCCGACCACGACGATGGTCATCCGGGAAATTTTGTCGTCCTGGGTCGGACCGACGTTGAGGGTGTCGATATTGAAACCGCGCCCGCTGAAAAGGCCGGCGATGCGGGTGAGAACCCCGAAGCGGTTTTGGACAAGGACAGAGATGGTATGGCGCATAAAAGAAGAAAAGATTTAGTCTAAAAAAGTAGCGACGATGCCGCAGACGGGTCAAGCCGAAGGGCTGGACTGTCCAAAGGTGCCGCGGAGGCGGGCCAACTCGTGGGACTGATGGTCCAGTTGTTGGCGGGCGTTGGCCAGGTCGGTTTCCAGCTGTTTGATCCGCAAACGCAGGGCGGCATCAAAGGCCGGGCTGGCGACAGCCACTTCGGGGGGTTCCGCCGCGTCCTCCAATTTGATTGTGCGGCTCTTGAGACGGGAAAAGCGGCGTCGCCGGATTTCTTCGAGAAACTCGGTTACGGTATAGGTCTCCTTCGTCCTGATGTGGGAGACGAGTTCGGATCCGCCCAATTGGCCGCTTTGCAGAAATTCAGCTATCGTGCCCGCGGTGGTCGGGCCGTACCGGGGACCGTCGAGGGGCTCTACCCACCACGTCATTTCCAATCCGGTAACGTCCGGAGCCTTAACCCATGGTCCCTCGTCGACCTGGATGAGATCGTCCGGAGCAATCAGGGATTGGTTGGCGAGGGCCTTGAGATGGTCCATATCCATCGGCCCGAGAATCCGCCCAGTCTGTAGTTTCTGTAGGCGATAAAGAGATGCGGGGGTGGTCATAAAATTTAATGGGATGGAATC
>CAIVGD010000220.1 GCA_903905395.1 uncultured Verrucomicrobiota bacterium | reverse complement strand
CTTCCTTGGCCTGCCCCGCTGTTTTGATTTTACGCCCCACCAATCGCGCCGCCTCATCCAGATTGGGAGTCACCACCGACGCTTTGGGAAAAAGCATCTTCGCCATCGCCCGCTCCGCCTCCGGCCTCAACAACACCGCCCCGCTCGTCGCCACCATCACGGGATCCACGACCAGTTTCAGTCCCTGCCGCTTTCCCAACTGTCGAGCCACCTTCCGAATGATCGGCGACGAAAACAACATCCCCGTCTTCACCGCCTTAACCGGAAACGCTTCGAAAACCAAACGAATCTGTTCAGCCACTAACCCCGGTTCCACCGGTCCAATCCGTGAAACCCTTCCCGGATGCTCTGCCACCACGCAGGTGAGAGCGGAAGTCCCATAAACCCCCAGACGAGTGAAGGTTTTTAAATCCGCCTGAATTCCAGCCCCGCCCGAGTTGTCCGAACCCGCCACCGTCAAAGCCACCGGAACTTTTCGTTTCACCATTCCACCCTTTCTAAACCCCTTACTCGGTCAAAATGCCGATCCCGACTCACCACCTTCATTCCATACAGCCGAGCCAGAGAGGCGGTCCAAAGGTCATTGGTCGGAATCGGGGTTCCAGCCCTCTTCAACTCGGTGCGGATGACATTGTAAAAAGGGAAAACATCCCGATCGAGGTCGAGGATCCGTACGCTATCCAAAAATTCAGAGAACCAGCGTGTCAGCACATCTTTCCTTTTCGAGTTCTGCACTCCGTAAAAGAATTCCGCCGCATTCACCACCGTCACGCAAAGGTCGTTTTCACGCTCCAAAACCTTCAGCAAGGCATCGTCCTGCGCCGAAAGGGCGGAGATGGCGTTGGTATCCAGAATCACCGCCACATCTCCGGATCCACCCTCCGAAAATCAGGTGATTCGATGATCCTTCGCAAATCGTCCAATCCATCCTTGGGTATTTTAGGAAGAGTTTTCAACCACTTGCGTAAAGGAAGGCGGGCATGGGCTTTCTGGATTCTCTGCTCCAAGGACTCTTCCATCAACCGACTAAGCGCCATCCCCTCCAAAGCCGCTTGGGCCTTCGCTTTTCGAAAGAGTTCATCAGGGAGCACCAAGGTGGTCTTCACAAAACCATAAATATGGTATTTCCATATTTCTGTCAAACCTCCTCTAAAACAAAGAGGACGGACCCCTTTTACACGTGGATTGCGTGACCCGTCGCCGCTTCGGTCGCTTCTTTGATCATCTCGCTCAATGTCGGGTGGGCGTGCATCGTGTTGGCAATCTCATCTGCCGTGGCCTCCAGCGTCATCCCCAACCCCACCTCCCCGATCAACTCAGTAGCCTCTGCCCCGATGATGTGCGCCCCCAGAATTTCCCCGTGCGGTTCACCGATTAGAATCTTCACCATTCCTTCCGAATCTCCACTGGCCACCGCCCGACCGCTCGCCCGATACGGGAACCGCCCCACCTTAAACTTGAGTTTCTTCTCCTTTGCCGCCGCTTCGGTCAACCCGATGCTCGCCACCTGCGGTTGGCAATAAGTACAACCCGGAAAGACTCCTACTTTTTTGGGCTGACTCTTCGGATCAAAAATCCCGTTGACCGCTTCCACGGCCTCAAAGGAAGCCACGTGCGCCAACCAGGGCGGTCCGATTATGTCCCCCGCCGCAAACACACCCGCCATGGAACTCTTATATCTTCCGTCCACCTTCACGTACCCCTTCTCCAAATCCAGCTTCACCCCGACATCCAACGCCCCTTCCAAATTCGGCTGAACTCCCACCGCACAGAGCAACGCCTCGGCCTCGATCGTTTTCGCATGCTTTCCCGATAGCTTCACGCTCACCCCTGTGGCAGTCACCGTGCAACTCTCCATCAAAGTATCCGTTAAAATCTCGATCCCCTGCTTGGCCAGACTTTTACCGAGCAGGTCGGATATTTCCTCGTCCTCGATCGGCAACACCCGTGGCAGCATCTCCACCAAAATCACCTTTGTTCCAAACGAGTTTAGAAAATAGGCAAACTCGATCCCGATCGCCCCCGCCCCCAAAATGACGATGCTCTTGGGCTGCTTCTTCATCCTCAGCGCTTCCCGGCTCGTCATGACATTCTCCCCGTCCACTTTCATCCCGGGCAGTAGCCGCGGCACGCAACCGGTCGCAATCAAAACGTTCGTCGCTTCGATCACCTGACTCTTCCCATCGGCTGTCTTCACCTTGATCTTGCGATCCGCCCCCAATTTCCCCTCCCCCACCACGTAATCCACTTTCTTGAATTTCAGCAAAGACTCGACCCCTTTGGCGATCCGATCCGAAACATTCCGGCTCCTCCCGATCACTTTTGCAAAATCAAAGGAAACTTTTCCCGTCGTGATCCCATAATCCTCCGCGTGTAGAATGTGCTGATAAATCTCCGCATTCTTGAGCAGTGACTTGGTGGGAATGCATCCCCAGTTCAGG
>CAIVGD010000219.1 GCA_903905395.1 uncultured Verrucomicrobiota bacterium | reverse complement strand
GGCTTTGTCAGTGTCAAATTCAATATGCAGGGTGAAGAGCAACAGGTCGTCGGAGGGATCCAGCGGATTGGTGCCGTCCTCAAGAACCTCATGGCCGTCGGCCACGCCGCCCTTGTCGGTATCACGCTCGAGCGGACTGGTCTTGTACTTGTACACTTCTTCGCCATCATTCAAGCCGTCATAATCGGTGTCCGGATTCAGCGGATCGGTGTGATACGTATGGACTTCCTCGCCATCGGTCAATTTGTCGCCATCGGTATCCGGATTCTTGGGATCGGTGCCCCATTTCAGTTCATCCGCGTCGCTCAGGCCGTCGCCATCGGCGTCAGGCGCGCCGCCGGAAACAATGTATTTGGCGGGCACATGGGAACCCCATCTCCAGTTCACGCCCACGGAAGGCATGAAGTTAAATTCAGCGACATCTCTCTCTCGACTAAGCGCCATCGTTTCGACGATGTCGGCACGAACAGCCCATTCCGGGTTAAAGTGATAAGCCAATCCGACACCGAACCGCAGGCTGGGATCAAAACGCGGCCACTGTACATTCTCATGTTGCAAGTATAGCACGCCCAAGCCGACCAGCGCATACGGGTCCCAATGCCGGTTATCAACCCAGACCGGATGGAACAACATATCGGCAGCAGCTCCCAGCGCAAATGTTGAATCAGCCGTAAGCCCCGGCCGGGGCACGGGCTTACCGGAATCGTAATCATAGGCGTCATTCTTACTCATGTATGGATACACAAGAAACGATCCTTCAAAAGACAAGAGCGGATGGACATCATACCCCAGCTTCATTTGAATATATCCGGTGCTTTTCACCGCCTCATCACCTTCAAAATGGATGTAGCCGCCGCCAAGGCTCAAGTACCACGGCGGAATATCCTCCGCGGCAGAGGTGGTGTTCTGGCCATACGCCGAAGCGGTCATCATCAAACCGATCGCACCTGCCATCATTACGCCGATGCCGTAGGAAAGTTTTTTCATGCGTCCTTTTCTCCTGTTGAAACGATTGGTACGGGAAACGGACGAATTAAAGCCTAACGACCGCGGAAATGCAATAAAAAAATCATTTTGCGCCGATTCCAGCACTAAAAAATTACGCCTGAAAACTCGGCGGGCTACTATACCGGCGCGATTATATCGGGATTTCCCCGATGCAGACGGCCAAAGGGTGTTCGACAATATAGGTCGAGCGTGACAACCAACTGCTCACGTGTCCATTTGTTCTGCTTGGCGGACATCGGCAATATCACTCCAAACCCAGGTAGCGCAGAATGTGCTTGGCCAAGTGCTCATCAACCTCGCTGTGCCGAGGAACCGGCTGTTTCTTGCCATTCTTCCGGTTTACATAGATGTCGTGATTCCCGCCGGACCGGAGAAGAACGCATCCCTCTCGTTGTAATTTGCGAAGCAAATCACGTCGTTTCATGCCATAGCCATTTCGCGGATTTGGTATTTCTCGGGCACCTCGTCAAGCGCCATCATCATAAACGCTTCGCGGATGTTCTGTTCCAATTCCGCCAACGTTTGGCCCTGCGTCATGATTTCAGGATGTTCAAGCAACTTGCCCAGCCAGAACTTCTTGCTCTTCCAGTACACCTAAGTCATACGGCTGAATGCCGATGGACCCGCTGTTCCTGTGTCAGTCGAGGAATGCGAGGCGGCATTTCCGAGCACCTTCAACAGGAACTCTTTTTGCGACACACGTTTTGCGTGGCGTTCGCTCTCGATCCATTCATATAACGATTCCGGCAGATCCCGAATGAGAATCTGTTTTTTGGACATATCACGCCTCCTTATAAAACTGATATCATTGATAGCAATTCTACCCGGCGGGGTCAATCCCCTTTTTTGCTCGGCGGATTGGGGTCGGAGAAGCCCTGGCATTAAGACTTAACGGCAAGCAATTTAGATGACCATGGCAATAGTTTGTCGACGTGCTGTTCCACGCGGTCAGATAAACAATCGATGAAGCGCTCCCGGTCCTTGTTGTCAACAAACAGCCGGCTCTGATCCAGCCGACGGTCGCCGATCATCCGGCAGGTGACGTGATAGATTGCTCCCGGATCCTCTACTCTCAGATTTCTTGCCATGACCAGCGCTATGCCATCATCGCTCTCGCTTGTAAAGTTCTATTTCGAGGGCTGACCCTGATCCGCCCGCAAAAGAAAAGCGCCAAATGCGTCACTTACGCAACGCTTTGGCGCAAACCCAACCCACCCATCGCCGCTACCGACTTCCCGCGCCCATGTTCGGCGTTCCATCCTTTTCCCTGCCG
>CAIVGD010000218.1 GCA_903905395.1 uncultured Verrucomicrobiota bacterium | reverse complement strand
TCATTGCGCGAGCCATCCACGCGAGGGCGAGCGACATCCACTTTGAGCCTTTTGAGAAGGAATTCAAAATTCGATATCGGGTGGACGGGGCGCTCTACGAGATGGCTCCTCCCCCAAGGCGTCTGGCCATCCCGCTGACTTCCCGGATCAAGGTCATGGCCAATCTGAATATCGCCGAACGTCGCGTCCCCCAAGACGGCCGCATCCAGACAATCCTCGCCGGACGACAAGTGGATTTGCGCGTCTCGACTTTGCCGACGCAGTTCGGGGAGAGCGTGGTGCTCCGGATCCTCGATCGCACCGTGGTGAATCTGGATCTGGATAAACTGGGCATTCCTAAACACATTTTTGATTACATCTGCGAGACGGTGGAGAAACCCAACGGCATCTTTATCGTCACGGGGCCCACCGGTTCAGGGAAAACCACCACCCTTTACTCCTGCCTGAATCTAATCAACACGATCGACACCAAGATTCTCACCGTTGAGGATCCCGTCGAATACGAGCTGGAGGGCATCGTCCAAGTTCCCGCGAACGAAGCCATAGGCCTGACTTTTGCCAGGGCCCTGCGCGCTTTTCTTCGGCAAGATCCGGACAAGATTCTCGTGGGGGAAACCCGCGACTTGGAAACCGCGCAGATTGCCATCCAAGCCAGTCTGACCGGGCACTTGGTCATGACCACGCTTCACACCAATGATTCCGCCGGGGCCATCACACGGCTTCTCGACATGGGGGTGGAGCCCTTTCTCATGTCCGCCACGATGGAGGGGATCCTGGCCCAGCGTCTTCTCCGGCGTGTTTGCAAGGCGTGCCGGACCCCGTTCCCCCCGAAAGAAGAGGTCCTCACTCAACTCGGGTTGACCGCCTCCGAGGTGGGCGATCGTCCCTTCTACTTTGGCAAGGGCTGCGAGACCTGTAACGACACCGGGTACAAGGGCCGGGTGGGTATTTACGAGTTGCTCGACATCCGGGAACCGATACGGCAACTCATCAATGAGCGTGCACCTTCGGTGACGATCCGCCAAAAAGGAATTGAACTCGGTATGACCACCCTACGCCAAGACGGTATTCGCAACCTCCTCGAGGGACACACGACCATTGAGGAAGTGCTCAAGTACACCTAGACGCCATGCCCCTCTACGCCTATTCCGCCGTCGATGCCCAAGGCAAAACCCATCAGGGTACCTTGGAAGCCAACAGTGCGTCAGACGCCGCCGCCGCCATCAAGAAGAAGGGGCAGTTCCCAACCAATATTTCGGAAACCACGGCCGCCGCGGCGAGCAAATCCTCAAAAAAAGGTTTCTCCCTCAATTTCTCCATCGGGGGGGGGCGGAGGACCGGTAAGGTTCCAGGAAAAATTCTCACCATCTTCACCCGCCAACTTTCCACTTTGATCAGCGCTGGTCTGCCCCTCCTGCGCAGTCTCCGCACGCTGGGCAAGCAGGAGAAGAACTCGAACCTCAAAAAAATTATAGCCAGCCTGGCGGAATCGGTTGAAGGCGGGACCACCTTCTCCGAGGCTCTTGCCCAGCATCCGAGAGCTTTCAATAAACTCTATATCAATATGGTGAAGGCGGGGGAGTTGGGCGGCGTGCTCGAGGTGGTGCTGACCCGGTTGGCGGAGTTTGCCGAAAAAAGCCAGCGGATCCGCGGCAAGGTGACCTCCGCGATGGTCTATCCTCTCGTCGTGCTCACGATTGCCATCGGCATCGTCACATTCCTCATGCTTTTCATCGTG
>CAIVGD010000217.1 GCA_903905395.1 uncultured Verrucomicrobiota bacterium | reverse complement strand
TCGCGCACAGCTTCGAGCTTTCCACCGCCCCTTCAGGGCGGAAATCCTTTGCCCTCTATTTCCGGTGGGTAAACCCACCGGCTAATCTCCACGCCCCCTCCGGGGGCAGTTCACCATCTCCAGTAATCAAACATCAAAAATCCAAAATCAAGAATCATCCCCCTCTCTTCTGACTTAAACTTAAACTAACAACGTGTGCGGCATTGCCGGAATAAGCGGATGGAAACGAGGGCCGGAGGATTTGCAAAAATCCCTCCGGGCGATGCAGAAGGCCATTCTCCATCGCGGCCCCGACGATCAGGGCATCCTCATCGATCCCCATGGGCACTGGGGCCTAGCCCACACCCGCCTCTCCATTCTCGACCTCTCTGCCTTCGGACGTCAGCCCATGAGCACCCCCGACGGCAAGTTCCACCTCGTCTTTAACGGCGAGATATACAACTTTCGCGATCTCCGCGACCGACTGGAAAAATCCGGCCACCACTTCACTTCCGGTACCGATACGGAGGTTCTCCTCGAACTGCTCGCTCGGGATGGCCACTCCGTCCTGCCCCGTCTGCGGGGGATGTACGCCTTCGGACTTCTCCGCGCCGAGGACGGGCACGTCCTCCTCGCCCGCGATTCCTTCGGGATCAAGCCGCTCTACACCGCCATCGGGCCGGATGGGGAGCTGATCTTCGCCAGCGAGGTCCGGGCCATCCTCGCCTCGGGTCGGATCGCCAGAAAAATCAACCCCACCGGGATGGACGGCTACCTCCGCACCGGCAGTCTCCCCCAGCCGCACTCCTTGGTGCAGGGCACATACCAACAGCATGCGGGTACCTGGTCGGAATATCTTCCCCATCAAGCCCAGCCCGGATCCCATCTGCCTGCCAAGGCGTATTTCCAGATCGGTTTCGGCGCGAGACCGATTCCGGCTTCTCCGCAGGAAATCCTGGCGCAGGTCCGCCAATCCTTGGAAGACACCTTGGAAGCTCATTTCGTCAGCGATGTTCCGGTCGGACTATTTCTCAGCGGCGGGATCGATTCCACGGCCCTCGCCGCCCTCACGGCCGCTTCCGGTCGGAAAGGCCTGCGGAGCTACTCCCTCGGCTATCGCGAGTCCCAGTACGATGAGTCCGCCCTGACCCGCCGTGTCGCGCGACGGTTCGGGATGGACCACCACTTCCTTCGGTTGGGGCCTGACAACGGGCGGGAACTTTTTCAAGGATACCTCGACTCGCTCGACCAACCCACTTACGACGGCTTTAACACCTACTGCGTCTCCTCCCTCGCCGCTCGGGATGGCACCAAGGTTGTCCTTTCCGGGCTGGGCGGGGACGAGGTGTTCGGTGGGTACGGCTCCTTCTACCGGGTGCCGGAACTATACCAGTTGGCGTTACGCTACGGACCGCGCCCCGTGCTCGGGCGACTATTCCAATCTCTGCCCTCCTCCCGGATCAGACGCATGGCAGAACTGTGGACCACCCCCGCAACCTTGGAGCGCACCTTCAGCAATTTTCGTGGGAACTTCACCGCCCGGGAGTCGGCCTACCTCGCCAAACGCCTCGGAGTCGAGGGACCGGCGTGGGATCCTGTGGCCGACCTGTATGGGAGCGATGGTCAGATCGATCGCGCCCGCTTCCCCAGTGATGTGGACGCCGTCGGCTATTTCGAGCTCGCCCGTTACATGCGCCAACAACTCCTCAAAGATTCCGATGTGCTAAGCATGACCCACGGACTGGAGCTACGGGTCCCCCTGGTGGACACAGGACTCTTCGGAACGATTCACGATTTGCCGTCAGCCGTCCGCTATCAACCGGGCAAGAACCTGCTCGTTTCGGCCGTGCCCGAGATCCCCGAGTATGTCTGGAACCATCCGAAAGTGGGATTCAGCTTGCCGGTCGATCGGTGGATGAAGGGTCCGTGGCTGGATCTGTTTCAGGATGTGCCCCGCCAGTTCCCATGGGCGCTCCTCAGTCCGTGGTACAGGATCTGGTCGCTCAAGACGCTCACTCACTGGCTGGAACACAACGGATTTGAGACTGCTTCGCAGCAGATGGGAGATCGGAGATGGTAGATAGAAGATAGGAGATGCTGTTAGTTTAAGTCAGAAGAGCTGAGAATTGAGGGCTTTGGTAGGGCGGTCTCTCCGAGAACGCCTGCGTTGAATATT
>CAIVGD010000216.1 GCA_903905395.1 uncultured Verrucomicrobiota bacterium | reverse complement strand
AGCCATCAGCGGCGAGCACGGCATCGGCCTGGCAAAAAAACCGTGGTGGAACTCCGCCACCACTCCGTCCCTCCGCCATCTCCACGCCAAAATCAAACGCGCCCTCGACCCCTCCCACCTCCTCAACCCCGGCAAATATTTAAACTAAGTCGCCACGCACAACCAATTATTCCAAACATCAATGGCCACGAGTTAGCTTGGTTGCCTCGCTTTTAACACCTTCTCCATCAATCGTATACACTTGGCCGCAGATGGATGGCTCATAACAAATCTTTTCCTTGGAGTCCAAGATGGCCAGCAAAGATGCCCCGGAAGAAAGAACTGCCTTGCGCCCGAGGACTACCACAGTGACCGGCTTTTGCATCGTAGGGCCCGCCCTCACCAAAACATTCTTTCGGCCCATATCATCTTTGCCAAAACTAAGGAGGTACTCTTGCCCAGCTACATTCACTACTTTGCCAGCCGTTCCAGTGGCTAATTCATCCAGCAAATTTCCATTCTCGTCCCTTACCTCTAGGCGACCCGTCTTTTCGTTGAAGATCAATTTACCGCCCGTGCAACTTTGTATGCCAGCGACAATGCCGGCAGCCTGCTGACCCGCAGGGTCGGGAACTAAGGCGGATGCGATAGTGGTCATCCCGATAAACAACACAGAAACCCACCACCCGTAGTGTTCTCGCATCCCTTTCCTTTGGATGGTAAAAGACCACCCGTCCATACATATCTTGCTTGGTTGAGAAACCTTTTTGAATAACTGGAAAATGAACCTAACCGGATCTGGGCAGGTCTTTTAATTTCTGCTCCTTCGACTTCTCCACATCTCCGTTGATCTGTATCGTCTCCTCAGGGGTGATAGCCCCGGCCGGTAAAAGCAGACATCCGCTGGTGATGACGGTATCGATCCGCGGGGCATAGACCACCCGCCCGTTGACGATTACCACGAGAATCAGTCCCCGACCCGTGCTCGTGCCCACCTCTAACTTGGTCCGCCCAAAATCATTAAATTCCACGAGGATAGTTCCATCCACACGCTTGGAGACCTTGCGGATCTCTTTTTCCGAAACCTCGGGGACGCTTTGGATGGCGATGGTCTCTGAAGGACTGAAAAGGGTGACGGGAACAGAAACTTGTCCCTTGGCTCCCTCCGGCGCCTGCAGGTGTACCCGAATCAGGGCGGGCGGTTTATCCGCCGCACCGATCCAAATAAGCAGTCCGGCAAGTAACGGCAGATATTTGAAGCCCAATTTCATCTGGCAAAATCTATCCCAACGGGGCGGGGCAGACGACCTGATTTGTCAGCCTCCCTTTTTTCCGTCATCCTCCATCCATGGAAAAAGGATCGCACCGTTTGAGCTGGCGCACCACGGGTCTGGCTTGTGCCATGTTATTTCTCGGGCCTTCCGCGCAGGCGGAGATCGATGCCTCCAAATCCACCATGCCGGACAAATTCCAATCGTCCCCCGGCCTAATCAAGGGGGGGCTCTTTATGCAAGGATCTAAAAAGAGATTCGAGGGGGCGAATGAGCTCAACCTGGAATCCTACAAAACAAAGCTGGAGATCACCCCTGGTGAACTCACTCTCAAACGGATCCGCGATCCACAACCTTCGGACGAAATCACCGTGAAATTCACCCTAGTTAACGAATCGGACAAAGGCTCCACCTTATACTTCCCCACATCACAACGATGTGACGCGGTGATCCGGGACGCAGCTGGGAAGGTGATTTATACTTGGTCGGAGGATTATGAATTCGCGACCGATGCAGGGTACAGCTACATCAATGCTGGTGAACGGTTGAATTACCAGCTGAAGATCCCCTTTCAAGCCTTGCGCGGAAAATTGCCGGCGGGGCAGGCCACGATCACGGCCAGCTTGGTTAATTACCCTCAGTTGAAGGCAGCGATGCCATTGGAGATTCAGCCTTAACGGGTGCCTGCACTTGCGCATGCTCCAAGGGAGCTATCGGTGTGTGTCGACCCTCTAGGATTTTTTTAACTTCGTTAGGACTAAACATTTCCCGTTTGCCCTCACCCAAATCCCGCCCGGAGGTGGGGTCGTCTCGTGCCACCTTTTCTCGCACGCGGATCAGCCGACCGGAGTACATTTGCAAAGAACCGTCCTTGGCTTGAAATGTGGGACTGGAGCGGGAGGACCAATCTGGGGCGTCCACCCTCGCCAACTCTTTTTCCCCCCTCACGTTCCGGCCTTCCACGGACGAGGAGGATTGGTCATAGCGGGTGTTCCCCACTCGGTCTAAAGAGGACGGGTTCCGAGTTGTCCATGCCGATTCTTTTCCTTGGAGAGAGGAAGTGGATTTAGACCAAATGGGAACGGAGGCCATACTCGATTCTTTTCGATCTTCAAAAAGTCTGGTAGTCGCAAACTCTTTGCCCTTCCCGTAATCGCGCGGGGCGATCTGGTTTAAATCCTTCATCTTGCCGGAGAGTGGGCTGAGTTGGGTTCCCGGCTTTTTAGGCCATGAGGAATCGGCCAACCCCTGCTCGGTACTGTTCATCTGACTCGCGCTGTCTTGGGCTTGTAGTAAGGGAGAAGGCAGGAGCAGTAGAATAAGAGAACAAATGATGATGAAAATCCGCATGACAACATTCAACTCCTCCGAGGTTCGGATGACCTTCGAAAAATTTAGTTTTCTCGCGCCTTATGTCCACAACCCGTGAATGTCTCTATCGTACTAGTCGTGCGGGCAGGGCTCCGCGAAATACAATTCCCAACAAACTGGTGGGTCCAGAAGGATTTGAACCTTCAACCAAGGGATTATGAGTCCCCTGCTCTAACCGTTGAGCTATGGACCCTGACTGTTCAGATCTTCCATCCCCTGCCGCCAAAATTCAACCTCCCCTTTGTCCTCAACTCACATTCTACCGCCCTCCAATTCGCGACCTTCGAGTCCTTTGCGTGAGCATTTCCCACTCCAAAATCCGCGTCTGCGTCCCGCGACTGCGGGAAAACATCCAAAATCAAAAATCATCTCGCGGCGTCCGCCGCGTCCCTTAATCCCTTTCCCCAATCCATAATCACCAATACCCCCCCCTCTCTCCTTCCCTCCAACGACATTCCCACATTCTTGGGAATGTGAGAATGACCGCCACCCCCATACTCT
>CAIVGD010000215.1 GCA_903905395.1 uncultured Verrucomicrobiota bacterium | reverse complement strand
GGGGGGGGGGGGGGCTGAGGGCAAGGGCGAGGTTGGTTTCGGCGGTCTTGGCGTCGGCGGCATCTAGGAATTTGCGGATGAAGGCCCCCTTATTATTGGTCGTGGAGAAGATGGAAAAAAACGAGGCCCCGATTAAATCCTTTTCCCCCACCCCCAACAAGACGACGATGGACGAACTAAGACGAACAATGCCGCCAGACCCGTCCGTCAAAATCCAAGGGACCGGAAGTTTGTTGAGGAGCGCCTCGATATCCACCAACTGCTGATTCAACCTGACCCTCTGGGTGCTCACCCAGAAAGCCAGAAGCCCGCCGAGGGCAACCGTCAGGGCGCGCACCAAAGGGAAGCCGGAGTTGTCTCGGATCAGAACATAGCTTTCCAAAGTAAAAAGCGGAATGGAAACCGCGATTAACCAAGGGGGACAAAAGAAAGCAAGCAAGGCCAAGGACAACACAGAGAGCAGAGGCGCCAAGGTTTGGTCCTGGTATAAAAAGGCGATTCCTTGGTCGAGACCCAAAACCAAGGCCATGAACAAAAGAGGAAGAAACCGGAGGGCAGTTACCATAAAACGAAAGGAATAGGTGGTAGGACGTTTGCGCTCAAGTTTGAACGACGGTTTTGTACACAGCCTCGATCCGAGAAAGCCAAAGTTTTCGGTTAAATTCATTGAGGATACGCCCCTTACCTGCTCGCCCCATCTCTGTACAACGCCCTGGATTTTCAATGAGCTCCTGAATTTTTGAGGACAAGGATTCAGGAGAAAAGGGTTCCGCCAAGAGGCCATCTTTCCCCTCTATGACCACTTCAGCCATCGCACCAAGACGATTGGCCACAAAGGTCCTATCCTGTGTCCAGGACTCTAGGAAGGTTAAGGGAAAGGGCTCGCTCCAGATGGAGGGAATCACAGAAAAAGCGGTTTTGGCCCAGACGGCACGCTGTTGTTCCCGATTAAGAAATCCGGCAAATTCCACATGGGTTACACCCAACTCGCTAGCGAGACTCCGTAGGCGGGCCTCTTCAGGCCCCTCGCCAGCGATGATTAACTTCCTTCCCTTCGCTTGCACCAACTTCCACGCCCGAAGAAGATGGTCGACCCCCTTTTCAGGCGAAAGCCGCCCCAGAAACAGGATATCACCCTCTGGACAGGGGGGAATCAGCTCCCCCTTCGGTTCGTAAAAATGAGGGACAACGTGTATCCGATCTTGAGGAATTCCAATTTCAATATGCTTGGCTCGCTGGGCTTGGCTCAAAGCAACCCAGCCGGCAATGTTTTGGAAGGTGCCGATGGAGCGGACACGCCGAAGGATGAGCCCCATCAAGCCGCTGATGAGGTGGCTGTCACGCCAGCAGGCGGTCTGGAAAGCGGGCCAGAAGTTGCCATGAAGGCATCGTTCGCAGGGCTGGCCGTGATTGAGGAAAAAACCGTTGGTGCAGGCCATCCGATAGTTGTGGAGGTAGTGAACGATGGGGACACGCATGGAGAACGCGGTCCGATAGACGGAGGGGGAGAGTCCCGGCAGAACGTTGTGAATCTGCCAAAGATCGAACTTGCCGAGCTCTTGGTAACGCCGCAAGCGCTGGGCAACTGGAAGATTGTAGAAAGCGCGGAAGGGAGCCTTGATCGTATCCAAGGCATCGCCTCCGATCAGGTCCTTCGTCGAGCCGATAAAATACTCCACATCATATGTATCGGACAGAGCATCGCCGATCCTGAAGACTGAGCTTTCTTCCCCGCCCAAATAAATGTAACGACTGAAGATTTGGAGGACTCGCAATCGCCGCATTTCGCAACCTAAAACAGTTCAGGAGCCGAAAAAAGATAAAATTGCGCCGATTGAAGATTAAAAGAGGGAGGAATGCAGACGCGGATGTTGGATTTTTGATTATTGGAGATTGGGAACTACCCCCGGAGGGGGCGTGGAGATTAGCCGGTGGTGAGAACCACCGGATGGTTGAATTAAAAGGGATTCCGCCCTGAAGGGGCGGTGG
>CAIVGD010000214.1 GCA_903905395.1 uncultured Verrucomicrobiota bacterium | reverse complement strand
CGAGATCGGCATCGGCCGTGGCGACGGATTCGTAAACCTCGCTGGATCGACGATAATCGATCTGAATTTTGACATCGGGAAAGGCCCGCAGAAAACCCTTAATGGAAGACGGGAGTTCATGGAGGCCGAGGCTGGGTACGGCCACCAGGCGGATCGTGCCGGAGATGACGTCACGCAGGGCCCCCAATTCATCGAGAAAGCGCTGATAATGGCCGATAATATTGAGACAGGCGCTGTACAAGAGTTGGCCTTCTTGGGTGAGGATAAACTTTTTGTTGTTGCGTTCGAGCAGGGTGACGTCGAGGCGTTGCTCGAGTGTTTTCAATTGCTGGCTGACGGCCGACTGGGTAATGCCATTTATGGCGGCCGAACGACTGAAGGAATTGCTATCCACCAGATCTCGGAAAACGCGAAAATATTCCACATTCATAAGAAACCGAGCATGATCGCTGACTACCGATAAGACAATCTAATCAATCCACTCCAATGAACTTATCCCTTGAGCAAAACTACCAGATCCTCTTGGATCAGATCCAAAAGGCGGCTGAGAAGGCGGGTCGGGATCCGGGGTCGATCCGGCTACTCGCCGTGAGCAAGAAAGTGGAGCCGGAGCGGTTGCGGATTTTATGGAACCTTGGGCAACGTTGTTTCGGAGAGAACCGTGTGCAGGAGGCACGGGTGAAGATTCCAGAGATGCCGACGGGTGGGGAGTGGCATTTTATCGGAGGTCTGCAGACGAACAAAGCACGGGAGGCGGTGGAGTGTTTCGATGTGGTGGAGTCGGTTGACCGGATGGAGCTGGCTTTGGAACTGGAAAAACGAGCGGCGGTCGCCGGGAAAAGGCTCAAAATCCTTTTGGAAGTCAACGTTGGCGGTGAGGCGGCGAAACACGGCTGTCCTCCTGAAAAGGCGGCTGAGCTTTTGGCCGCCGTAGGCCAGTTGGGCCGTCTTGAGGTCAAGGGGTTGATGGCCATTCCCCCTTTTCGTGAGGATCCCGAAACCGCGCGGCCTTTCTTTGCTCAACTCAAAGCGATCCGAGACCGACTTGAACAGTCCAGCGGCCTGGATCTGGCCGAGCTCTCGATGGGGATGAGCCATGACTTTCCCATCGCGATTGCGGAAGGGGCGACTCTCGTCAGGATCGGGACAGCACTGTTCGGATCGCGCGGACCGTGAAGGAAGTTCGGGTTCTGACCCACTCCTTCTATTCCCGGAAGGATCCGGTGGTGGTGGCTCGCGATCTGCTCGGCAAAATTCTGCGGGTGAAATCATCCAAAGGGATGGAGTGTGCGGCCCGCATCGTGGAAACAGAGGCGTATGGTGGCGCACGCGACCGCGCTTCACATGCCTGGAAAGGAAGAACCTCCCGCAATGAATCGATGTTTGGGTCGCCGGGGACGGCTTATCTCTACCTGTGCTATGGGATTCACCGGATGTTCAACGTGGTGACAGCACCGGAGGGGGTGGCGGCCGCGGTCCTCATTCGCGGGGTGGAGCCCCTCGAGGGAGTTGAGACAATGGCTCACCGGAGAAAACTTCGGGTCGGGGATGTACGGGTGACCGCCGGGCCCGGAGCCCTGACGCAAGCTTTGGGGATTCGGTTGGAATGGGATGGGTGCGATCTTGTCCGGGGTCCGATCCGTATCGAAGATGACGGGGTGCGTTTCTCAAATGCACAAATCCTCCGTCGCCGCCGGGTGGGGGTAAACTATGCGGGGACGGCCGCCCGAGTCCCGTGGAGGTTTTCCGTTCGGGACAATCCTTGGGTGAGTCGGGCTCAGGCTGGAACGTGCGAATCCCGCGGTCGCGGGACGCAGACGCGGGGGGTCGCGTAGTCTAAGTTTAAGTTGAAGTCAGAAGAGCTGAGAATTGAGGGCTTAGGTAGCGGCGACATCTCCGAGGTCGCCTAGCTGGAATCCCTCAGCTGAAAACTCATTAGCCAGGCCGGGTCACGGGACGGGGATTAGCTGTATCGGCTCGATGGGCCTTTATTTTTGTGGAAGTTCGAAACGACCGGCAAGAATACCCGGGACGGTGATGTCCTCGTCTAAATCTTCCCAGCGGAGCGCAAAGCCGTTCACTTCTACCGTGACTTTCTTCAGTTGTTCGTCTGTG
>CAIVGD010000213.1 GCA_903905395.1 uncultured Verrucomicrobiota bacterium | reverse complement strand
CCTACAGCCTAAACCGCTACAGCCTCGACTACGTGAGTAGTCACAATTTCACAGGCTGTTGACGCTACACCCTTTCCGGCAATCGCAGGGTTCCAGATCCTGGATCCCGCGAATCACGCCCGGGAACATCCGGAGCACATTGGCCGCGTTGGTTGCCATCGTCTTCAGGATCAGCTCAAAGGTGACCGACTCCTTCGATTCATGCCAGCAGTCGTAATCCGTGCTCATGGCAATGACCGCATAGCAGAGACCGGCTTCCCGGGCCAGGACCACCTCCGGCACCGTGCTCATGTTGATCACATCGCCGCCCCACATCTGGAACATCCGGCTTTCGGCCTTGGTCGAAAAACGGGGGCCCTCGATGGTCACCACCGTGCCCCGATCGTGATGGGGTATCTTGAGTTCGGCGGCGACTTTCGAAAACAGCTTGCGGAGTTGGGGGCAGAACGGCTCGGCCATCGGGATATGGCAGACGGTCATCCCTTCGTAAAATGTCTGGGTGCGGCGGGTAGTGCGGTCAATGAACTGGTCAATGAACACCAGGTGGCCGGGTTCGATTTCCTCGCGCAGACTGCCGCAGGCGGTTGTGGCGATGATGTGGGTAACCCCAAGTTCCCGGAAGGCCCAGATATTCGCCCGGTAATTGACCAGCGACGGCATTATGCGGTGGTCGGCGCCGTGCCGCGGCAAGGCAACGATATCCATCCCTTGTAACTTCCCCGTGATCACCAGATCCGACGTGGCGCCGTAGGGCGTATGCAGTTTGGTCTTCTTCACCTGGGTCAGATGCAGATTGTCGTCAATGCCCGATCCGCCGATAATACCAATTTTAACCATGAAGCACCTCCATGTTGCCGGGATTTCCGATCAGTTGTAGTTGATGATCATAAACATTGCGGTTGGACAGGCAAGCCTAAATGAATAGGACCAAAGGCCAGTTCTGTTGCTTCAACTGCTTGGAGGATTTGAATTCAACCGCCCGGCCATCCAGGATTAGCTTGGCTGCCGTGGGCGCGACCTCGATGGCCATCTTCTTCTCCGGGGCGCGCGTATGCAGAATGTTCGCCAGCAGGATCGCCCGTTCCACGCCATCGCCGCGACCGTAATTCCAGACTTCATCGGGCTGGGCCAGCCGGCCGGGCCCGTCATAAATTGATTCGTTGGGCATGGCTGCCACACGCTCGATCGCTTGATCGTCCGTCAGCGCGGCGGCGTCGGCAATCGAGACGGGATTACGCTCCATGGCCGCCAGCAGAAACGGCTCCGGTTCCGTGCGGGCAAGGTCGCGGTAGGCATAGAAAGCCAGGTTCGCCACCGCGTTTTTCGGACGGATCACTTCCAGCCGGGCAATCACGGCTTCGCGGTCCATATCGAGGGTAATGGCTAACGGTGAGGGATCGGGTTGCACGGTTTTCTCACGGATATCCGGAATGCGGGGAACCGTCCGGCAGAAACGAATCAGGCCCTCAATCGCCACGGCGGCATTCAGACAGCCGCAGGAAAACTGCTTCCGCAGGGACTCCACATCGGCGGTGTTGTTCAAATCCACCCGATGGCTGCGAAGATAGTCTTCCAAGTCGTTAAGCACGATGCCATTCGGCACACGCTCGCGCGAAAAGGATTCCACCTCAATTTCAGACAGCAATTTATCCCGGGTCGCATCGGTGACCTTGAACGAGCTGCCCTG
>CAIVGD010000212.1 GCA_903905395.1 uncultured Verrucomicrobiota bacterium | reverse complement strand
GCGAGCAGTTGACCAGGCGGGATGATTTTGTAAACACTAAATCACCCCACCAGATAAATCATGCGGCATGCTACATCCGGGGCAACCAAGGATCCGTTCCACGAGAGTGGGCAAGCCTATGGATGGAGTACCGTTTGTGTACATAGCCAGGCAATGGGTGCCTCGCGCCAAGCCTCCTCAATCCGCTTTAGCCAGAAAGGTCTTGATGCTGTTGAACTATACGCTCGGTTCCACCAAATGTAAAGTACGGTAGCGCCGAAACACGGTTCACCGCCCGCTGCCGGAGGGTGCCAAATCAGCTGTATCCGGCCACCGTACAGAGCGCCACTCTAAGATTGCCGCTTTACATTAGATCCGAGAAGTCGGTACTCTCGAACAAGTCCGGGCCGTCTGGTTGACCTTCTACGAAAAAGCGCCCAAAGTGTGTTTGGAAAAGTGGTGAAAACCTATGCCTGGCGGCGACTTGCCCCGCGTTTTGAGGATGCGGCCGCGTGGCTGTCTGACGACAACGGCAGAAAAAAGCGGATTCCCCCCTCTTCATGACACACGCATATCAAGACCCGAAAACGAAGTTGGAGGCGGCGAAGCGACGTTTGGCGACCCTGGATAAAGAGCGCGCCGTCCTGCTCGATCTGGTAGGGAAACTTGAGACGACTGTCCTGCGTGTTGCGGAAGCTCCACTGGATGCGGATAAGACGTGCGTTGACGCCCAAGCTCCACACCTCGTCGCCAATGCATCATCCCAAGCGGACAAGATTGCTCTGTTCCGGTCTTTTTTCCGTGGGCGCGAAGATGTTTACGCTCTTCGGTTCGAGAGTTCACGCACCGGCAAGAGCGGTTATCAGCCGGCCTGCAAGAATGAATGGATCGGAGGGCTTTGCCGGAAACCACGCATCAAGTGCGCGGAGTGTGACAACCGCCGGCTTCTGCCAATGACCGATGAAGTCATCCGCCAGCATATCCTCGGGCATGATCCAAGGCGACCGGGCAAGGATTTTACCGTTGGGGTGTACCCGCTATTGCCGGATGACAAGTGCTGGTTCCTGGCCATTGATTTTGACAAGGCAACATGGACCGATGATGTAAAGGCGTTTGTTGAAACTTGCCGATTGCACGGCATCCAACCGGCCATGGAACGATCCCGGTCAGGCAACGGTGCACATGTCTGGTTCTTTTTCTCCGATGCTATCGAAGCCGGGCTTGCCCGCCGACTGGGCTCAACGCTCATCACGGAGACAATGGAACGCCGTCCTGAAATGGGACTGGATTCCTATGATCGTCTTTTTCCGAATCAAGACATTATGCCAAAAGGAGGTTTTGGCAATCTCATCGCTTTGCCATTTCAACGCAATGCCGTTTCAAAGGGCAACACCGTTTTTCTCGATGACGGCCTTGTCCCTTTTCAGGACCAATGGATGTACCTTGGCAGCATTCGCCGCCTTGATCGAAATCTGGTGGAGCCCATTGTTGAGGAAGCCACTCGACAAGGGAAGATCATGGGGGTTCGCATGGTTGCCGCCGATGGAGCGGAAGACGATCCTTGGACGCTCCCACCATCGCGGCGGAAAAAAGAGCCACGGATTTCAAGCCCCTTGCCGCAAGCAATCGCGGTCGTCTTGGCAAATCAGATTTACATCAAGAAGGCAGAACTGTCCCCGCCTCTGATCAACCGGCTCATTCGCCTTGCTGCCTTCCAGAATCCGGAATTTTATCGGAATCAATCCATGCGCCTGCCCGTCTATAAAATACCGCGAATCATCTCCTGCGCGGAGGATATCCAGAAGTATATCGGTCTTCCGATAGGATGTCTTGATGATTTGCGCGGCCTGTTCGCCGATCTCGGCGTTGCCATGACCGTCACGGACGAGCGCAAAGAAGGCGTTCCCATTGATGTGGTATTTCAGGGACAACTGAGGCCCGAACAGGTAATCGCCGCCAGAGAAATGCTCCATCATGACATCGGCGTTCTTGCCGCAGGCACCGCTTTTGGAAAGACTGTTGTGGCAATCTATCTACTGGCAAAACGGAGCGTAAACACGCTCATTCTTGTGCATCGCAAACAGCTTATGGATCAATGGGCAAATCGGATTGCCACCTTTCTTGGATTGGATATTTCCCGGATTGGCCTTATCGGGGGAGGGAAATCCAAGCCAACGGGAAAGATTGACATTGGAATGATCCAGAGCCTTTGTCGTAAAGGTGTTGTGGACGATATTGTAGCGAATTACGGACATCTTATTGTTGATGAATGCCATCATATCTCAGCGCCGAGCTTTGAGCAGGTTGCACGGCGGTCTTCGGCAAAGTTCATCACAGGACTTTCGGCCACAGTCACAAGACAGGATGGCCATCACCCCGTCATATTCATGCAGTGCGGCCCGATCAGGTATCGGACGGATGCCAGGAAGGAAGCGGCCAAACGGCCTTTTGAACACAAAGTGATGGTCAGAGAAACGGCGTTTTCCATACCCGTGACCGAAGGCATGATGATTCACGACTTCTTCGCCGCCATGACAGTCGACCAGCAACGCAACACGATGATTGTTGATGATATTTTGGCGGCAGTCAAAGCCGGCCGATGCCCCGTGGTACTGACAGAGCGACGCCAGCATCTTGACCTCCTGGCCGGATTGCTGAATGGGCGGGTCAAGAACCTTGTTGTTCTGTCCGGCG
>CAIVGD010000211.1 GCA_903905395.1 uncultured Verrucomicrobiota bacterium | reverse complement strand
TGGATTACGCGCGGATGAGGGAAATCGCCGACAAGGTGGGGGCGTTACTCTTTGCCGACATGGCGCATGTTTCCGGTTTGGTGGCGGGCGGGGTGCATCCGAGTCCGGTGCCGTATGCGGATTTTGTGACGACGACAACCCACAAGGGACTGCGCGGACCACGAGGGGGAATTATTTTGTGCAAGGCAAAGTACGCGAAGGAGATTGATTCGATGGTATTTCCCGGGGTGCAAGGTGGGCCGCTCATGCACGTGATTGCCGGCAAGGCGGTTTGTTTTGGCGAAGCGCTCAAGCCGGAATTTAAAATCTATCAGGAGCAGGTCGTACGCAATGCGCGGGCGCTGGCGGAAGGATTGAAAAAGCACGGGTACCGGATTGTTTCGGGCGGGACGGACAATCACCTCCTGCTTGTGGATCTGCGTCCTGCGGGGATGGATGGGAAAGTCGCGCAGGAGGCTCTGGATGCGGCGGGGATCACGGTGAATAAAAACTCTATCCCGTTCGACACGGCTTCGCCCATGCGTCCGTCGGGCATCCGGTTGGGCACTCCGGCGATGACGACCCGTGGAATGAAAGAGTCGGAGATGTTCGACATCGCAAATCTCATTCATCAGGCACTGCAAAAGCGCAACGACCCGGCAGGTCTGGAGGCTGTGCGTGGGGAGGTTCGTCGCCTGACGATCCTTTTTCCTCTCGCCGGCTAGGGGTTTTCTTTTGCAGGCGCCGGCGGACTTGCAGGTCATCGGAGCCGAGTTGGCGATCCGCTGGCCGGATGGGAAAGAGAGTTATCTTTTGTTGGAGGAGATGCGAAAACATTGTCCATGCGCTACCTGTGCGGGGGAGCCGGGGTTGACGCGGTCCTTGCCGGGCACGGGGGTCAAGCTGACGGAGGAAAGTTTTCGTTTGAAAGGGATGCAGAATGTGGGCGCGTATGCGATCCAACCGACGTGGGAGGATGGGCACGGAACGGGAATTTACTCGTGGGATTATTTGCGGTGGATTGCGGCGCCGAAGAAATGAAAGGTGCCATGAAATTTTCCGGCACCCCTGCTGGGCCTCTAAAGAAAGATGGGGCGTTCGGGTTGAGGCACTATGTAGGTCCGCGCTTTGCGTGGATGTGGGAGCTGTAAGGTTTCTGGCGACAGCATGAAAAACAGAGAACGACCTGGACCTGCGGGGGCGTGGGAGATTTTTTCCTGGTGCTGGTATGACTTTGCGAACAGCGCGTTTGTCACCGTCGTAATCACCGTGGTGGGCGGAGTTTTTTTCACGAAGAGCATTTGCGGGGGAGCTGGGTGGGCGGAGTTTGCGTGGGGGACGACGCTGTCGGTTTCGGCGGCGCTGGCGATGGGGGTTGGGCCGGTGCTGGGGCGATGGGCGGATCGGAGAGCATCGAAAAAATCGGCGTTGGTGGTTTCGACTTTCGTGTGTGTGGGGGCGACGGCGGTCTTCGGGTGGAGGGGGTTTGGGGTGGCTGGGGCGATGTTTCTGCTGGTACTGGCGAACGGGGCTTTTTTGCTGGGTGAAAATTTGGTGGCGGCGTTTCTGCCGGAGTTGGCGGAACCGGGGAGGCGGGGAAGGGTGAGTGCCTATGGGTGGGCGTTTGGGTATGTGGGGGGGCTGGGTTCGTTGGGGCTGGCCTTGTTTCTTTTGCGATTGGGTGGTGCGGAGGCGGCGAGGGTGGTTTTTCCGGCGACGGCCGGGTTTATTTTGTTGGCGGCTTTGCCGACGATATTGTTTTTGCGGGAGCGGGCGATGCCGGTGGAGGGAAGTTCAGTGGAGCCTGAATGGCGGGCGATTTGGGCGACGGTGCATGGGCATCCCGAGTTGATGTGGTTATTGATAGGTCTGGCGGCGGGATTGTCGGGGTTGAGTGCGGTGGTGGGGTTCGCTTCGATCTACGCGACCCAGGAGATTGGTTTTACGTTGGAGGGGACGGTGAAGTTGTTTGTCTGTCTGCAGGTGGCGGCGGCGGTGGGGGCGTTGGCCACGGGACCTTGGCAGGATCGGGCTGGATCGAGAGTGGTTTTGCTCAGTGCGTTGGCGGTTTGGGTTTTGGTGAGTGCCGGGGCGTATTGGAGTCGGTCGGCGGGATCTTTTTACTGGGTGGCGGCGGGGGCGGGAGTGGGGATGGGGTGGTTGCAATCGGCGGGGCGGGCGGCGGTGGCGGAGTTGACTCCGGCGGGGCGGGAGGGGGAGTTGTTCGGGTTGTGGGGGTTTGCGGGAAAGCTGGCGGGGATTGTGGGGCCTTTGCTCTTTGGGGGAATGGCGATGGTGGGGGGGATGCGTGGGGCTATTCTTTTAAACGGGATATGGTTTTTGATAGGGGCACTATTTTTGGCGCGGGTATTTCCTGCTCGGAGTAGTGCCTGAGCAAACCGAACCGCGTGGCTATTTTGAGGAGGCGAAGCGAGGTTGACCCTCCTCAGACTAACACTAGTTTGAAGTTATGAGCGTGGCTGAAGTGGAAAAAGTAATTGAGACTCTGCCAGCGATGCAGAAACAGGAAGTGGCCGAGTGGCTTCTGGGTCAGATTGAGGATCAGATACCAGCCGATTTCTGGATAGGACTGCAGCAGGCGAGGGAGGGAAGAACCGTGCTGATGGAAGAGGCCCTGCATCGCCCCCCTCCCGCGTGAAGCGGATTTACCATGTCACGGAGGTTTTCTGGAAAAAGTTTTATGCATTGCCAGACGATCAAAAACATTTACTTCGCCAAGCTTGGGTAAAGTTCCAATCGGATCCTTTCGACCCGACTCTCGGTACGCACAAGATCAGGGTGTTATCGGTGCGAGCTGGACAGCCGATTTATTCCGTGGTGATTGAAAAGGACCTTCGGGTGCTTTTTGTTATGAAAGGCGCAACGATTACCAGTTTTGAATTCGGGACACACTCGATTTATCGTTGAGGAGCAGAGGGAGAATGGGGGGGGGCGCCTTGCAAGACCTACGACCCCGCGCAAGACAGAAATGTCGTTCCTGTAAGGGTGGATGCTTCGAGTGATTCCTTTCGTTATTTATTGTGGGGGCGTTGTGAAGAGGATTTGGTTTTTGCTCGGGGCACGGCTTTTCGCGCGGGTAGGATGAAGGGATGGTAGATCGTTCTTGGAGCCAGGGAGATAGTGAGACCAAGCGGAAGGAGTTGGGCGCTTATCGGATGCTGGGGTTGGGGCGGGAGATGAAATCGAT
>CAIVGD010000210.1 GCA_903905395.1 uncultured Verrucomicrobiota bacterium | reverse complement strand
TTGCCTATTCTCCGGAAGAGGGGACTGCGGCGTTCGATTGTGACGACGTGCCACCGGAGGAAGTCGCCGCGGATCGACGCGACCGCTTGCTGCAAGCGCAGCGGCGCGTGGTGGATGACCGGCGGCTGGCGCTGGTGGGGGGAATGTCCAGGCTGTCAACGCCGCTGCGCAATCGTTTACTTCCGGCAGGACACCGCGCCAGCCTGTCGGCTCTGCTTGGGCGCGGTGTACGGCAGTCAATCGAAGGCCCCGCTCGCGATTGATCGAACACAAGGTCTATCGTCGGCTCGGCTGGCATCCTCGTCGGCCGGAAACGTGGACGCGACCGCGAGGGATTTGGACGCGGACGTTCTTGAGGCTGACCGACCGAATTTCCGCCGGCTGGCGTCAAGCGCGCGAGGAACTGGACAGGTGTCGATGGGCTACAGAAGGAAAACATGGGCAAAGCTAACCGACCACGCCCATCACTAGGGTCTTCCCGCAAGCTGTCAACTGTAGACGAGCATTCAGTCGCAGAGTCGTAGGGATTGTCGGCTATGCCGCTTCGGTTCCGCCTGCCAACGCTGGCGGCGCCGAGGTGTCGCCTTGCTTAGTGCGAGCGATGTGAGCGGTCAGAGCTACGTACCTCAGCAATAGCCACCAGGCGTAGACGTACTTGGTGCTGAAGAAGCCGTCGTCTGTCTCAAGACCGTGGGCAACTTCATTGCGCAAGTTGCTTCCAAGTGGGTCCGTCAGCAGGTCCTGCAACTCGAACACACCATCCTTCCCGAACGCCTGCTCGGCCTGTGGCGAGTCCAACAACGCGGACAGGGTGCGCTCTTCCTGAGTGCCGTCTGGCTTCAGCATCGGCTCAGGCGCGCCATAGGTCTCCACCACCTGCCGGATGACGGCCTCGAATTGAATTGGTACGAGATGGCCCACCAGCAACATGTCTCCTTGGAAGCCCGCCAAAATTGCTCTGACAATGCTTTCGTGATGGCCCTCCGGAATCCAAGGGCTGTAGCGGATGAGCTCCAGAACGTCGGTCCGGTCTGGAGCGTGCTCGTGCAGGATGACCTGGCGAGCTGGTTCAATGGTCGCTTGAGCGATCAAATTGCGGCTCATGCCGGCGCAGCGGAACATCCGCCACCGAAGGCCAGGATGTGTTGGGTCGGTGACGCCATACTCAAGACCCGGCACCTTCGCGACCACACGCCCCCGGAAGTTGACCACCTCCGCTGGCATGAGGCTTCCTAGCACCGTCACCTGGGCTTGCTCGTCTACCTGGCGCCTCAGTGCATCCAGGCTCGGCGTCTCGCCTAGTTGGCAGAACGCAAGCAAAGCATCCGAGAAGGATTTGCCGCGGACGCGCCGGATCGCTGCTTCCACCAGCTTTGTGGCATCCACACTGGTAGAGACGCTCTTGAGTTCGGTCAGTGCTCGCTCCTGCAGGGCAACAAGCTGTCGCCCTAGCTCCTCTGCCCGCGCCCTTCCTCCTGGAGCTTGCCGCATGGCCTGCACGGCGCTGGAAAAGATCGTCGCCGAAGCCATCGCCCCCCGTCCGGGCTGATCTAGTGCCGATTCCGCTTCCTTGACGAGCGACTCCGCTGCCGCCCGCCGGTGCGCAGCTTCCGCGTCGGCCAGCTTCGCTGCCCGACAGCAGTCTGCCGCGAGGTTGAAGTAGTCCTTCGCTCGCCAGAATTCCCCGTTGCCCTCAGCCAACTGCGCGGCCGTGACGGCGTACTTTGCGAGTTCTTCCGACTCGCCTCGGCGGAACTCGAGCAGCAGTTGGGTCAAGCGCAGCGTAAGGTAGAGCGGGTCCGTGCCGGCGTACCTGCGGATCACGTCATGCGCGTCGGCCAGCGCTGACTCCAATAACTCGGTACCCGCCTTGCCCAGTGAGGCGGCCAGCCTGACTGCGCGCTCAAGACGTTCGGCGAAGTCCGTCCAGTGCTGCGGGTCCAGCAGATGCTGCGCACTGGTCACGTAGGCAGCCACAGCCTCCTTGGCTGCCTGGAAATGCTTCCCCTGAACCCAAACCGTGTCCAGAAAGCGGGCCCGAAGCTCCGCATCCCGGAGCGCTGAAGCCCACGGGTAGACGGACAGCAGAATCTCCTTCGGGAAGTCAGCAGGAATCGCGCTTCGCCTATCTCCCATCTGGAACATCGGACCGAACGGCTCCGAGGGTTGGCCAGAGCGCAACACCATCCCGGTTACCTGCACAGCGAAATCCAGGCACGCGGCCTGTGCGGGCGACCACTGATCTGGCCTATTCCTCAGATTGGCCAGTTCCTCGCTGTAGTTGAAGGACTGTCGAGGTTCGACGTGTTGGAGCAGCTTCTCCAACTCCAGCGCATGGAGGGTTTCGGGGGTGACGAGGGTCCAATCCAGTGGCATCGCTTGCTCTCAAGTGGACTTCAATGCAGCCGATCCGGACCAGTCGCCGGATCGGCATTTATGGTTCACGATTTTTTCGATTGCGCGACTTGATCCATCGGATCGTGCCAGATCTTGGGAAACTAGGAAGCCCGATGCAGAAAGATGGCACCGTCGCGCCTTTTTAAGTAGGTATCGGGACTCTTCTCATCTACCTGAAAGTTCCAGAAAATTGAAGCGTAATAGGGCGCGACTTTTTCGAGATCCTGCCAAAGATCGTTAAGCTCCCGGGTGATATGCGCTTCGATGATGTCACCAGGCCATCCATCATTGCGATGAAGTCCGGTTTCTGGATCCACACGCCAAAAAGCCTCGACGTCCTCCAAGGATGTCCACCAGGCCTCAAGCTCAGCGCCGGTCATGGCTGGAAACCAGAGAAATAGTTTGTAGCCCATCTCTTGATCGATAACGACGACCAGTTCAGATTCAGCACGTCGCTTGATTTCATTACCAGTCATTGCAAGCCCATCATTATCCCGCGCAATCGCGTATGGAATATTTTCTGTCCGGAGAGTGGCCAGAGCAATGCTCTCCGGGAAATTCCCCTCCGAATTCTCTGGAATAATTCGTCCGCGTCTATAGACTAAGAACCCATGCAATTGACAGATTAATACGGGCATGGCTCACCAGGTGAGACACCTTGCCGTCGCTGTGAATTAAAGCTGGGGGTAACCATCGCACCTGCGTCAGGCGCAGGGTCGGGAGCGGCGGCTGGCGGGACCCATCCCCCACCTATTTCTTTGGTCTGGAGGTCGCGCCGACGCAATCTTGCAAAGGCAAATCTTCATGCTGGCTGTTTATGGGCCGATGCCTTCCATCGTTTCGAACGTTGAGATCAAGGGCAGTAGATTTTTCTGCTGAGCATTGATCGTGGTTGGATAGGCCCACCATTTTGAACCGCGAGCGAAGATGCGCGGCACGATATGGGCGATTCCCCGGAAGTGTTTCGGACGTAGGACGAAGGGGGTGCGTGGTTGGTTGAGCCGTCTCAAGGGAGGGAACCTCCAGTTCCTGAACGGGGGTCGGCAATGTTCCCAGCGCGCCAGCATGAGTCGTCCGGGGATAGCCCACCCCAATTATTAGCGCCACATGAAAGTTCGAACTGACTGGTTTCCAGTATCTAGGATTGTCTCAGGCGGTCAAACCGGCGCCGATCGTGCGGCGCTTGACTGGGCGATTAATCACGGCATCGAGCATGGTGGCTGGTGCCCAGAAGGTCGGCTCGCAGAAGACGGCGCAATTCCCGCGCGCTACAACCTGACTGAGTTGAGTGGGGCTGGATACCGGGCACGAACCAAGGCAAATGTCCGCGACAGTGACGCAACTCTAATCGTGAGCATGGATTGGACCCTGACGGGCGGAAGCAGGCAGACGATGGCGTTCGCAAAATCCCTGGGCAAACCCTGGATCCATGTACATCCGCAGGTGGAGTGGGGGTCTGCATTGCGTCAATGGTCAGCTGGCCACCCCATCGCGATACTCAACGTTGCAGGCCCAAGGGCGAGCACGACACCAGAAATTGCGGATTTCACGGCGGAAGTGCTCGATAGCTTAATGCTGACCACGGTGTAGTCAGCGGTGCGCGGTGGCCCACCAAGGGTGTACATAGTATGGACACCCTTGGTATATGC
>CAIVGD010000209.1 GCA_903905395.1 uncultured Verrucomicrobiota bacterium | reverse complement strand
CGGCCTCGCTGGGTTGGCGGGAGCCGAGTCGGAGATCGGTGAAAAGAAGCGGGGTGGTATCGCCGAGGCGGAGTGGGGTGGGAGGGATGCCGGGGCCGAGGTTGTCGAGTTGGAGGACGGAATTAGCGATGAGAAGGCGAGAGATGCGGAGGGGGAGGCCAGGTCCTGAAGAGGAGGGAACTGAGAGACGGCTGAGCCATCCTTCGGCTCCGTAGATACGAATTTCGGAAATTCGTCCGAGAAGGAGGCGGGGGTCGAGTTGCAGAGTGAGGGCTTCGAGTTGGATGGCATCGCGGTACTGAATCCCGCGGATTTCCAGAAGGCCGAGGCCGCGCCAATGGGCGGAGGAAAAGGTGGCGGGAGTGCGGGTGAGAAAGAGGGCGAGGTGGAGGGGGATTGAGGGAATAGCCGCGCAGGCGATGAGCACGAGGGACAAAGGGAGAAGGAGGCGGCGGCGGGGCATGGCAGAGTTTAAGGGGGAGTTTAGATTGAAGAAAGAATGGAAGGTTGTGGATTGAGAGAGGAGCGGAAGGGGATTATGGTGGGGGGATGAAGAGGGCGTGGATGATTTTGGTGGTATTGGGCTGGGCGGGGTGTGCGACGGTGCAATTGGACACTCCGGAGCCCTTGAAGGTGGACATCAACATGAAGGTGGATGTGGAGCAAAAGGGTGGAGTGGCGAGCAAGCCGGAGGGGACGGTTCTGAGTGCGGCGGAGGAAAGGCGGATGCTTTCCCATCAAGTGCAGGAGTTGAAGAACGATCACAAGGCGGGGGAGGGCAGGGATGGATTTCTGGTATTGAAGGAGGATCCGAAGGATCTGGCATATGCGGATTACGCGAAAGCGGTGGTGGCTAAGGAGAACGCAGCCCGGAAAAAACTTTTTGGAGAAAAGGCGGAACTGGAGGGAAAGACCGAGGACCAGTACGGCAGGGAGTTTGCGCGACGATCGCGCGAGGCGAGTTATCCGGGCGAGTGGATTCAGGGGGACGACGGGCGTTGGGGGAAGAAGTGAGGTGGGGGCTGAGGACCGATCCCAGTTTAAGTTTAAGATTAAGTTGAAGTCAGAAGAGCTGAGAATTGAGAGCTTAGGTAGAGGCGGCATCTCCGAGGCCGCGGGGCGCGGACGCGCCGCCAGGAGAAGATAGGAGATGGAAGATGGGGGACGCAGACGCGGATGTTGGGTTTTTGATTATTTCGAGAAGAACGATCGAGGTCAGAGCTGAAGGGGTTAAGGGAGTGGAAAAGTTAGAAAGTGCGAAGGTGGGGTGGTTGAGGTAAGGAGGATTTGGTGAAAAAAGACATTCAGCTGAAGGAAGAGGATTTGGTGGAGGAGTTTTCCCGATCGGGGGGGAGAGGTGGGCAGAATGTTCAGAAGGTGGAGACGCGGGTGGTATTGAGACATCTTCCGACGGGGATTACGGTGGTGGCGCAAGAGGAGCGGTTCCGAGAGGCGAACCGAATTCGCGCGAGGAAAAGGTTGGTGGAGGCGTTGATGGAAAGGGAAAGGCGAATTCGTCTGGCGAAGGCGGCGGAAAGGTCGCAGGAGAGGAGTCGGAAGGCGAAGCGGAGTCGGGGAACGAAGCGAGAGCTGGTGGAGGGGAAAAGAAAGCGGGCGAAGATCAAGGAAGGGCGCGGGAAGTGGAAGGATTTTTGATTGGGGGTTGAGGTTTGGGGTTTATCGAGCTCTGATTCTTGGAGATGAGTGCATGGGTATATGTTTTACGATGTCGGGATGGGTCGTTGTACACGGGATGGACGAATCATTTAGAGAGGAGGTTACAGGCGCATCGGAATGGGACGGGGGGGAAGTACACGCGGAGTCGGTTACCGGTGAGACTGGCGGCGGTTTGGAAACATAGGAGTTACAAGGAGGCGAGGAGTGCGGAGGCAAACTTCAAGCAACTCACGCGGGCGGAAAAACTGGTGAGAATCAGAGGGGTAAAAAAGAAAAGCCTCTCCGCCCGTGTTCGGCCACGGACGGAGAAGCAATCTGGCGCTTAGGTGCCTTCGACTTTGGAGGCGGCCTTTTTGGCGGCTTTGCGTGTGGCCAGCGCGTCGGCGCGTTCTTCCCGGCTCAAGCGACCGTCGCCGTCCTTGTCGTACTTGGCGAGGTTCTCCTGCTTCTTGGCCTGCATATACGCGCGGCGGGCGGCTTTTTCAGCATCATTCAGCTGACCGTTTCCGTCGGTGTCATACTTCCCTTGGAGTCGCTGAAATAACTCCTTGCGCGCTTGGTCGGCGGCGGTCTGTTCTTTGGGATCGAGCTTACCATTTTGGTTTGCGTCGAACCGCTTGAGCAGACGGGCGGTTTTTTCGGTGTCCTGGCTGACTTCAGCCAAGAGGCGATGGGTGGGATGGAACAGGGTGAAGGCGAGCAAGCCGAGGGCGAGCGCGCCACGATGGGTGAGTGTGGTTGTTTTCATATAGGATATAACTGAGCAAACGACGAAATGGTGCGGTTATTTTTTCAGATAGTGAATAATAGTTTCAAATGGTTAATGGGAAGTGTGTTGGGGATGGGGGGATGACGGGCGGCGGACGCCGCCCGTGTGAATGGTGATTAGGGAATGGGGATTGGGGAAAGGATTTTGGATGTTGGATGTTTAATTTTTTCCCGCGGTCGCGGGACGCAGACGCGGACACGCCGTTGGCGCTGTTTTTTCCGGCGCCCCGCAGGGGCGGGAATTATTTTTTGAGGAACTTACTAAAAATGTTGCCGGATTTGGGAGGTGTGGGTGTGGGGCTGGCTCCGAGGGAGGGGAGGGGGAGTGGGGATCTCACGGCGTTCGCGGGGACGGCGAGGGGGGAGAGAGTACTGGCACTCGTGGGTCTGGGCAGGATGGGTCTGGGGGTGGTGCTAGGAATTCCGGCGGGCACAACTCCCTGAGCGGGGACAGCAGTTCCCTGAGCGATGCCGAATTTCGGAGTGGGATTTAAAGGCAATCTCTCGGCATGGAGGGCGGCGGTGGCAGGAATCGGAGTGACCGGCTGGCGGGCGGCGAGATTTTTCTCCAAGGCTGAGACGATTTTTTCAGCGGTAAAGCTGAGTTGGTCGATTTTCTGCAAAAGCTGGGTGGCCCAGGCAGGTTCGTCGGTGGGAGTGGTGGTGTGTAGAGAGGAGACTCGCGCGGCGGTGACAGGCTGGGCTGTGGGTTGAGGTAGGGTGACAGGCTGGAGTTGAGCGGCGGGTTGAAATTGTGCGACAGGAGCGGGGGTTGCCGGTTGGGGAGCGGGCTGGGCGGCCACGGGTGGGAGAGTAGAGAAGGCGACCCAATCCTGAGCGCCTTCGGGAACCACGAGAGTGGCGGCGTTAATTGTTCCGGCGGTGTGAAGGCTTTGGAGTTCGTCGAGAGTCAAAGGGCCGGCGGCCTGATTCTGGGCGTCAACGTAGTAGTAGCGGGAGGGGGTGCTCATCGGGTGCAAGTTTGCCGAGGTGGGGTGGGGTTGACCAGCTTCGAGGAAAGGGCGGATTCGAGATAGTCGTGAGCTTTCCGGTAGCTTTTGGATTCGAGAAAATGACGTAGGCGGGGATCGAGCTGGGAGGCGAGCTGGGATTCGAGTGCATCGAGTTTATTAAAGTGGATGGTGAGGGCGGGGGCGGCGGGTGATTTTTGGGCGGCGACGGCGGTGAAGTAGTTTTGGAGGGCGGTGTGGAGGAGGGGCTCTGCCTCGGAAAGGGCCATCTGAAAATCCTAGGGGGGAAAAGGATCTTCTGTCGAATGCTTGAGTCGGGGAGGGCAACGATTTAGGAATGAAGGATGGCAGAACCCAAAGGAAGAGTCGCGGTATTGGCTGGGGACGGGATTGGGCCCGAGGTGATGACGGCGACCCGCGAGGTATGTGGGGCGGTGGAGAAGGCCTATGGATTTCAGCTGGAGTGGAGAGATGGATTGGTGGGGGGGGCGGCGATTGACGCGAAGGGAAAAGCTTTGCCGGCGGAGACGGTGGAACTTTGCCGTTCCTCGAAGGCGGTGTTGTTCGGGAGCGTGGGCGGGCCGAAGTGGGAATCCCTTCCTCCGAACGAGCAACCGGAGCGCGCCGCTCTCCTGCCGTTACGAAAGATTTTCGGGTTGTACGCGAATTTGCGTCCTGCGGTGTTGTATCCGGAGCTGACGGAGTGTTCGCCGCTGAGACTCGAGCGGGTGGCGGGGGGATTCGATGTGCTCGTGGTGCGGGAGTTGACGGGCGGACTTTATTTCGGTCAACCGAAGGGGACGGAGAAGACGGAGAGGGGGGAACGGGCGGTGGACACGATGGTTTATGAGACCCATGAAATTGAGAGGGTGGCGGAGGTGGCTTTTCTGGCGGCGGCTGGCAGAAAAAAAAGGGTGACGCTGGTGGACAAGGCCAATGTGTTGGAAAGCAGTCTCCTATGGAGAAAGGTGGTAAAGGGGGTGGCGGCCAAGCATCCGGGGATCGCGCTGGATTTTATCTATGTGGACAACGCGGCGATGCAGTTGGTACGCGAGCCGGGTCGGTTTGACGTACTGCTTTGTGAAAATCTTTTTGGAGATATTTTAAGTGATGAAGCGGCGGCGGTGGCCGGTTCGTTGGGGATGTTGCCGAGTGCGTCATTGGGGGAGGGGAGTTTTGGTCTTTATGAGCCGGCGGGTGGGTCGGCTCCCGACATTGCGGGGAAGGGAGTGGCGAATCCGATTGCCCAGATTCTTTCCGTGGCGCTGATGCTGGAGATGAGTTTTGGGAAGCGGGAGGAGGCTGTAGCCATTCGGGGGGCGGTGGCGGGGGCGATTCACGAGGGTTGGAGGACTGGGGATATTGCGATGAAGGGGGAGAAGGCGGTGGGCACAAGGGAGATGGCGCAGGAGATCGCCCGCAGGGTCGCTTTGGGACGGGGAAAGGGTTAGAAAGGATCCATGCCATCCACATTATTTGAGTTGATGCGACTGGGGGGCCCGATCATGTGGGTCATCCTAGGGGCGAGCGTGGTGGCGGTGGCGGTCTTTACCGAGAGGTTGTTGGAGTATCGAAGGATGGGGGCCCCACTCGATCCGTTTTTGGAGGGGATAGCCTCGTTGGTGAAAGAGGGGCGCTACCAAGAGGCGCTCGAGAGGTGTGACGAAGCGCACGGACCGGCGGTGCGGGTGGTTCAGGCGGGATTGTTGAAGAGGGATATGCCTTTGGCTGATTTGCGCGAGTCGCTGCAAGAAGTGGCTCAGTTACAGGTGCCGCGGTTAGAGAAAAATATTTCCATTTTGGCGACGGTGGGTTACGTCTCGCCGCTTCTCGGGTTGCTGGGGACGGTGACTGGGATGATCCATGTTTTTCAGGCGGTGAGTGGGGCGAGGGGGACTGTGCCGGTGGGGGAGTTGGCGGGAGGGATATGGGAAGCGCTACTCACGACGGCGGCGGGGCTGGTGGTGGCCATTCCGGTTTACGTGGCCTACAACTATCTCGTGTCGAGGATGGGCTCGGAAGTGAATGACATGGAGCGGGCGGGAATTGAGATGATCCAGATTCTCAAGGAGGGGGGGCGGTCGCGCCCCACGACGCTGAGCACGCCGGTGACGACGGAGCTCCGAGCGGAGAAGCCCACCCCATGAAAGTTCGGACTTCGGTCCGGATTCTGCGGGGGCCGCTGGATATGGCCCCATTGGTTGATGTCATTCTCCTACTCCTGATTTTTTTTCTACTGACCTCCAGTTTTGTTTTTCAACCCGGCATCGTTGTCGATCCGCCTACGCCAGGGCAGTCCCACGGGGGGGTGAATGACACCCGATATGTGATCACGGCGACGGCGGGGCTGAGTCCTCAGATTTTTTTTAACGATCGGGCAATCGATCTGGCCAAGTTGAGGGGCGAGTTGGCGCGGATCGCCAAATCTGAACCCCGTGCGGTGGTGGTGGTGCGGGCGGATCGCGAACTTCGGCACGGGGTGGTGGCGCAGATTTTGGATGCCGTGGTGCAGAACGGGCTCTCTGCGGTCTTGGCCTCTCGCTCAGGCCCCGCCACGCCATGAGGCTGAGGTTTCCTTCCCGGATGGGGCGGCGGTTGACCGGTTTCCTAATTCTTTCTTTGGGGGCGCATGCGGTGGCTTTTTCGATTTTTCGGGATCCGGGGGTGTTTCCGCCGATTCCCCCGCCTGGCCCTGGCAAAGTCACACTCTCCCATGCCTCTGAGGAGAAGATGGGGATGGCGAGTCTCTTTGAGCCGTCCGCGATCGTGTTGCCGGCGGATCAACCCAAAAAGTTGGCGATGGGGGTCACCTGGGGCTGGTCTGATTTGGCGTGGCCTACGCAGGATATCTTGTCTGCACCCGTCTATCGGCCGACAGGATTGGGACAGGATGCTCCACTCGCAGTCCGAGCCGCCACTTCAATAGGTTCCTACCACAATCAAGGGCGGGAGAGTGCCGCGGTGTCGTCGGAACGGGCGGTGCCTCAGTCCTGGTTTGAGTTGAGTGGGGATTTGAAGCAACGCAAACAGACCAAATCCATTCGGTTGCCGGCGATGAAAAGTGCGAACGCTTTGGAGCCGACGACCGCGCGCATTGGGGTGGATGAGGATGGGGCGGTACGATTTGTCTGTCTGGAGGGGTCGACGGGGGATTTGGTGGTGGATAGGGAGGCGTCCAATCTCTTGCGGTCGTGGAGGTTTGAGCCGGCTCCGGGCAAGTGGGTGGAGTGGGGGAGGGTGCGGATTCTCTGGGCAGTTGATATCCCGGCGGAGGCGGTGCAGCCATGACTCTGACCGGTTCACAACTTCTTCTTCTCTATCTTTGTCTTTTTCTTGGCATTGTTTTTCTTTTGTGGATGGTGGGAGGATGGAAAGCGTCATTCGTCCATCGGCGGTTCAAAGATATGGTGAGTTGTCCGGTGTGCGGCGCAAAAAATCCACGGGAGCATGCGTGGCACTCCCTGCGTTGCCGGAAATGTGGGGCGCGTCGGCCCATCGCATTTCGGGCGAGTTAAAAAGGAGCTGAATCATGGGCATGTGGATCGGTAGAAATCGAAAAGCCAGGGTAACTTACGGGTTTGACGAGATCGCGCTCGTCCCAGGGGATGTCACCATCAACCCGAGTGAGGTGAACACGGAGTTCTCGATCGGGAAGCACACCTTTCAAGTTCCGATTCTGGCCTCGGCGATGGATGGGGTGGTGGATGTCAAGTTTGCCATCGCCATGGGCAAGATGGGGGGATTGGCCGTGCTCAATCTCGAGGGAGTGCAGACGCGCTATGAGGATCCGAGTGGTATTCTTGAACAGATTGCAAAGTCGGACAAGGAGACCAGCACCCATTTGATTCAGAAGATGTATCTTCCGCCGATTCGGGAAGAGCTGATCGCCAAGCGGGTGAAGGAGATGAAAAAGGCGGGGATCGTGGTGGCCGTCTCTTCCATTCCCCAGAAAGCGGAGAAGTACGGTGCGATCGCGCAGAAGGCGGGGGCGGATATTTTTGTTGTGCAATCGACCGTCGCGACGGTGCGGCACATTTCCTCGGAGTACAAGAGCTTCGATTTGGCGAAATTTTGCAAATCGATGAAGATTCCGGTGATGGTGGGGAATACTGTGACGTACGGGGTCAGTCTTGAGTTAATGGAAGCTGGCATCTCGGCACTGCTCGTTGGCGTGGGTCCTGGTGCGGCTTGCACCACGCGCGGAGTGCTCGGTCTGGGCGTGCCTCAGGTAACGGCCACGGTGGACTGCGCGGCGGCGCGGGATACGTATTTTAAGAAACGCGGGAGATATGTGCCGATCATTACCGATGGTGGGATGAACAAGGGTGGGGATATTTGCAAAGCTTTCGCCTGCGGGGCGGATGCGGTGATGATTGGCAGTGCTTTTGCCCGATCGGAAGAGGCGCCCGGCTGTGGAAATCATTGGGGCATGGCAACGCCGCATGCGAATTTACCGAGGGGAACTAGGATCAAGGTGGGCGTGACCGGCAGTTTGAGGCAGATCCTTTTTGGTCCGGCCACGTTGGATGATGGTTCCCAAAATCTCGTCGGTGCGGTCGTCACCTGCATGGGAAGCGTGGGTGCAAAAACACTGCGCCAATTTCAGGAGACGGAGATTATCATAGCCCCGTCGATTAAGACGGAGGGGAAGGTGTTTCAGACCGTGCAGGGGGTGGGGATGGGGACGCGGTAGTCGGTTAAGTTTAAGTTGAAGTCAGAAGAGCTGAGAATTGAGAGCTAAGGTAGCGGCGGCAGCTCCGAGGCCGCCTAGCTGGGCGAACAAAATTGAAGATTGGGCGCAGGCGTTCTAGGGACAGACCGCCGCTATCTAGTCCTAGGTTTTTGGCGAAGATTTGCCGTCAAAGAAACCATTGCGGCGCTTCATCACTAGGCTAAAATACTTTAGATGAGCATTACTGAGCTTCGTACCATCCCCGTCATGGAAAAACTGCAGATTATCGAGACACTTTGGGGTGATATTGCTGCGGAGGAGAGTGCTTTTGAGAGCCCGAAGTGGCATCGAGAAGTGCTAGAAAGGACAGAAGTGGAATTTACCGCTGGTAAAATTAAGT
>CAIVGD010000208.1 GCA_903905395.1 uncultured Verrucomicrobiota bacterium | reverse complement strand
CGATCGGTATGGCCATCGCGCTTTCGCTCCGGGAGCCGGCGCCGGCGCAGGGTTCCATGACCCATTCGAAGTCTTTCGCGAAGTCTTCAACTCGGGCGGCGGTGCTGGAGGCATCTTCGGAGATATTTTCGAGGGAACCTTTGGCGGCGGTGGCGGAGGACGCCGCGGGAGGCGTTCTAACCAGGGTGCCGACCTGCGCTACGATCTGGAAATCGATTTCCTTGAGGCGGTACGCGGTTGTGAAAAAGAAATCACCCTGCGTCGCCCGGTCCCATGCTCCCCCTGCGAAGGCACAGGAGCCGCGCCCGGCTCCAAGGTCGTCACCTGCGCCACCTGCCGTGGCCAAGGCCAGGTCGCGGTCAGTCGCGGCTTCTTTTCTATCGCCCAAACCTGCCCGAAGTGCGGAGGCACCGGCCAATCGATCCAGCACCTTTGCAAATCTTGCCACGGGGAAGGCCGAGTGGAAGAAAACGCCCGGATCAAACTCAAGATTCCCGCAGGAGTCGATACGGGGGCCCGCCTGCGTTCTTCCGGACAGGGCGAAGCCGGATCCCGGGGCGGTCCCGCCGGCGATCTCTATGTCGTTCTTTCCGTCCGCCCCCATCCCGTGTTTCACCGGGAGGACGACGACCTCTCCTGCGATGTTCCCGTCTCCTTCTCTCATCTCGCCCTCGGCGCAGAAATCAGCGTTCCCAGCCTCGACGGCGAACTCAAACTGAGAATCCCGGCCGGCACCGCCTCCAATAAAATATTCCGCCTCCGGGATCAAGGCGTTCCCTCCGTCTCCGGTCGCGGCCGTGGCGATCTGAATATCCGCATCCAGGTCGAAATTCCAAAACACCTCACCCCCGCCCAAAAGGAGGCCCTCGAACACTTTGCCAAATCCTGCGACGAATCCACTCATCCGGACCGCCGCTCGTTCCTTGAAAAAGCCCGCAAACTATTTCAAGTCTGATCCCAATGCCAGGCCACCGCTTTTACAACCTCGACCTCGCCTCAGGCCACCTTTCTGCCGAGGAGTCACATCATGCGATCGATGTCCTCCGCCTGCGCGTCGGTGACTCCGCCGCCGTTTTCGATGGCAAAGGATCCGAAGCCCGCGTCCGCATCACCACCGCCAATTCCGACGGCGTAAGCTACGAAATCCTCTCCTCCATCCGCACCCCCCTCCCCACTTGCCGCATCCGTTTTGGCCAAGCCATCATCAAGCCCTCCTCGATGGAACTCCTCGTCCAAAAGCTGACCGAATTGGGCGTCTCTGAAATCTGGCCGATCACCTCGGAACGCTCCGTGATCAAACCCACCAGGGAAAAACGCATCTCCTCCCGTTGGGACTCGATCGCCCTCTCCGCTTGCAAGCAATCGGGACAAAATTGGATTCCCACAATTCACAACGCCGCCCCGCTCGACACTTTCCTATCGGCGCCGGATCCCGCCCCCGCCTCCGCTCGGATCATCGGTTCGCTTCAGGCCGAGGCACAGCCGCTTCCCGTCCTACTTGCCGAAGCCCGCATCACCGGACCTGCCTCCTCCTTAGATCTCCTAATTGGTCCGGAGGGGGATTTTACCCCTGCCGAAATTGGCCGCGCCCGCGCCGCCGG
>CAIVGD010000207.1 GCA_903905395.1 uncultured Verrucomicrobiota bacterium | reverse complement strand
TGGAGATTAGCCGGTGGTGAGAACCACCGGATGGTTGAATTAAAAGGGATTCCGCCCTGAAGGGGCGGTGGAGAATAATTTTTAATTTTGAATTTTTAATTGGGGGAGATGAGAGCGGAGGACTGTCAGCGATGTAGGGCGACCGTTCGTGGTCGCCGTCCGAAATATTTCCATATGCGTAGGCAGGAAAAGCGCATTAATATCCATGTTACATATGTAACATGGATATTAAGACATAAATATCGGGGTGGGAGGGGTGGTGGGGCGGGAGGGGGCGGTTAGGTGGGGAGTATTTTGAATCTATGTTTTTTCATCAGGGGGCCGAGCTGACTACGGAGCCAGGCGGGGGAGAGTCCGTACTCGGCCATCGTGTAATGGTGGGAGCTTTTGAAATCGACGGCCCGGCGGGCGTCTGCAGTGATCTGGCGGTTGGCAAGCGGAGTCAGCGGAATATGGAAGTGACGGTAGATCGAGCGGACGGTTTCGGCGGAATCGGTCACCAGATCGCGGTAGAAAATACGGAGATAGCAATCGGATCGAGCGCGGGCATCCCTTTGTTCGAGATGACGAAACCAGGCGGCAGCGAGTTCGGCATACTCGCGGGACTCAGTCCCGTTTTTGAGGATGGAGGGGTCGATCCATTTCCAGACGGGGTAAAAGACGCTGATGTGGGAGGCGATCGATTCGGCAGGGTTGCGCAGAACGGTAATGACGCGGGCGTCGGGGAACTCCTCACGGAGGGAAAGAATGGAGCCGGAGAGTTGGGTGCCTTTGGAGAGAAGGATCTTATCTGGCCCATTCAGGTAGAGATGCCGTTGCAGACAGGAGCGATAGTAATGCATGAGCCGCCGCCGCTGTGCGGGAGGCAGGTCGTCGGCAAAGCCGGCCCCCCAAAGGGCTCGGACGAAGGGGAAAAGCAGGTAGATGGCTTCGGTGACGAAGGTATATACAAAAAAACCATTATCCTCCTCCGGTTGTGCGAAGCGCATCTTGTGCATCCCGTCCCACCCACCGAAGCAGTGGCGTTCAATCCAAGAGGCAATATCGAACAGGAGATGCGTTTTTTTCTGGCTGGCATCGGCGATGGCGTGAATCAGCTTCTGGAGCGTAATACTGGGGAAAATTGTCTGATACATCAGGACCGGGGCGAAAGTATGCCGGTTTTTTGCGAGAAGTTTCTGCAGGAAACTCGTCCCACTGCGGGGCGGGGCAATTATGAAGACAGGTCGGAGAATCTTCTGCCGTCGGAATCCTGGGTAAAGAATGTGATCGAGAGCCCTGCCAATGGCCACGACGATCCAAAACAGGCAGAGGAGATACATGAAAAAACTGACAATCACCCACCGCCGAAGTTGGAATGGTTTTCCGAAATAGGAGAGATAAAGAGCTTTGGTTATGAGGCCGAGATTAAGGTACATGATAGGGAAGAACTTTTTGTAGTGGAAAAGAGGCCGAACTCAATGCAAACCCTTGTTGGAGTGATTCGTATTAATGAACAGTGATTTTCTCATTCAGGCGGTCGCCGACTATCGCTACTTGGCGATGTTCGGGATTCTGTTTGTTTCTGCGATGGGAGTACCCATTCCGGAGGAACCCCTCTTGGTTGCCAGTGGACTTTCGGTGGGTTGGGGAGCTTCGGGGTATTTCGCCACCTGTGGAGCCTGTCTTCTAGGCATCCTCGCAGGCGATCTTTGGGTGTATTTCATGGGATGGCATGGAGGGGAGTGGTTTCTGCAGACGCGGTTGGGTGCTTTTATATTCTCCACGAGACGGCAAGAGAGGATCGAGCGGCTCTACCACAGGCATGGGATGAAAACGGTTTTTCTGGGGCGGTTTATTCCAGCGGTCCGGTTTGGGGTATTTTTCTTTGCCGGGCGGCACCGGATGCCACTGGGAAAGTTTCTCGGGCTGAATGCGCTGGGGGCCTTGGTTCACGCCCCGTTGTGGATTTGGCTCAGCTCCGAAGCGGGGCGCCGGTTTGCCCAGTCTCCAGAGGCGGCCGCCAAGGCGAAGGAGTGGGTGGGGAACGGAAATATGATTGTTATCGGTGTTATCCTCCTCATCGTCGGCGTTCTGATTTGGGGGGTGGGAAAAAAGAAACCGTAAGGGGCGCGGAAGAACGCGAGACGATTTTTGATTTTGGATTTTTTCCCGCGGTCGCGGGACGCAGACGCGGAAGACCGCGAGGCGGCAGACGCCGCCCGTGTGATTGGTGATTAGGGATTGGGGATTCGAATTTTTGATTTTGAATGTTTGATTTTTGATTGGGAAAGGGAATTTTGAAGTTCGAAGTTTAGGTAGAGGCGGCATCTCCGAGGCCGCCTAACTGACAGGTTCAAATTACACAACAACTGTAGGGCGTTCGTTTTTTTTAATCCCTGATCTCGCTGAAAGGGTTAGAGGGCTTGGTGGATGCGGTAGATCTCCATCTCGCCTTTTCCCTTCACCTCCACGCGGCCCTGTAATTCGCCCTGGAAATAGGCTTTCACCTGATGCCACGTCTCGGCGCTGACACAGACACCACCGGGCGTCCCCGCTCGCTCCATCCGCGCGGCGGTGTTCACGGTGTCGCCCCATACGTCGTACTGATATTTCTTCCGACCAACCACGCCAGCGACGACCGGACCAGCATGCACCCCCACCCGGACCTGCCAATGCGGTGGCAATGTGTGCGATGCGGCGATCATAGCCAAGCCGCAACGCACGCAGTGCAATGCCGGATTCTCCAAGGGAACGGAAAGACCGGCGGCGGCCATGAAAGAGTCGCCCGCAGTTTTGATTTTTTCCAATCCATACTGAGCGGTGAGCAGTTCAAACTGCTCCACCTGAGATTGTAGATAGGCGTGAATCACCTCAGGCCGGTGTTTCTCGGAAAAGGAGGTGAAGGCCACGATGTCGCTAAAAAGTATCCCGACACGTTCAAAGCACCGCGGTTTCACGTTCTGGGTGGCTTTTAACTCGGCCGCCACATCCCGCGGCAGAATGACATGGAGCAGATCATCCGAGCGCTGCTTTTCCTCCTGAAGTTGCGCCAAGTGGAGTTTTTCAAGGTCACGGAGGCGCTTCTTTTCAATGGAGGTGCTGACGCGTGCCCGCAACAAAGTGGGATGAAAAGGTTTGGGCAGATAATCCTCGGCACCCGCCTCGATGCATTGCACGGCGTTTTCCATCTGCTCGGCCCCGGAAATGACAATCACCGGCAACTCACGGAACTGCGGGTTCCCCTTGACCGCCTGCAGAACTTGCAGGCCGTTCATTTCCGGCATCTCCAGATCGAGAAGCATCAAATCGAATGATTTTTGATGGACGAGATCGAGAGCCTCACGGCCATCCTTGGCCTCGGTGATATTATGAAAGCCGAGGCTTTGCAGGGCGCGGACCAGAATCAGACGCATGGTCCGACTATCATCCACCACCAGCACCGCCGCTTCTTGCAAGGGGGTGGACTTATCTTCGGATGAAGCTCGAGCCGCATCTTCCCCGGAACGAGAGGACACGGGGGTCGGGAGTGCGCTTGGCGGGGAGTTCAAAACCAAAATAACGTAGGTTCTTTCCGGCCCCAGATCAATCCCGGTGGAGGGGGGGGGATGATTCT
>CAIVGD010000206.1 GCA_903905395.1 uncultured Verrucomicrobiota bacterium | reverse complement strand
TCGAGCTGGTAGCACTCGATGATGTCGCCTTCCTCGTACTCGTCGAAATTGCCCAACCGGATGCCGCACTCCAATCCTTGCCGCACCTCGGGTACATCCTCCTGGAAACGCTTGAGGGTGACCACGGCTCCGTCGTAAATCGGCTGTTTTTTGCGAACCACGCGTGCGCGACCGCTCTTCGTGATGCGCCCACTCTGGACCTGACAACCCGCGACCATGAATTTGGAAAGCTCGAACACTTTTTTGACGAGGGCGTTCCCGAGGGGGCTTTCGCGTAGTTCGGGATCGAGAAGACCAGTCATTGCCTCCTTCACTTGGTCAACAAGTTCGTAAATGATGCTGAAAAGGCGGATCTGCACGTGTTCGCGCTTGGCGGCGTTGGCGGCAGAGTTGTCGGTCTTGGTGTTGAAACCGATGACGACCGCGCCAGATGCTTTGGCGAGAAGGATGTCGGATTCGGAGATGGGTCCGATGGTGGATAGAATAATATCTAGGGTGACTTTCTGGCTCTGAATTTTTCGTACGGATTCGACAATGGCTTCGACGGAACCCTGCACATCGCCCTTGAGAATCATGTGCAGACATTTTTTCTGTCCATCGGCGATGCTGGCAAAAAGATTTTCCAAGGTGACCCCGGTGGGGGCATTGGGCCCAGCGGCGAGGCGACCAGCCCACTCGGCTTCTTGACGTTCCTCGACGATTGAGCGGGCTTCGCGTTCGGAACCCACCACGACGACTTCCTCCCCGGGGGAGGGGGCGCCGCTCAAGCCGACGATGCGAGCGGGAACGGATGGGCCGGCCTGCTTCAGCGGAGCGCCGGCATCGTCGAATAGGGCCTTAACTTTGCCTTGATGGGGTCCGCAGACAAAAGAGTCGCCGACTTTAAGGAGGCCCTGCTGGACAAGAACCGTGGCGGTGGGTCCGCGGCCGGTTTCGATCTGCGTCTCGATGACACGGGCACGGGCGTGGCCGGTGGGATCGGCGCGGAGTTCCAAGACCTCGGCCTGCAGGGCGATCATTTCCAAAAGCTTTTCGATCCCGGTTCCCTTGGTGGCCGAAACTTCGCAAACGACGGTCTGGCCGCCCCATTCTTCGGGGGCGAGACCCAGCTCTTGGAGTTGGCCTTTCACCTTGTCGAGATTGGCATTTGGAAGGTCGATTTTATTGATCGCCACCATGATGGTGACTTTGGCGGCCTGAGCGTGTCGGAGGGCTTCCAATGTCTGCGGCTTAATGCCGTCGTCCGCCGCGATCACCAGCACGACGATATCGGTCACGTTGGCTCCGCGGGCGCGCATCGCAGTAAATGCTTCGTGGCCGGGGGTGTCGAGGAAGGTGATCGTGGAATCGCCGCGCTTCACCGTGTAGGCACCCATGTGCTGAGTGATGCCGCCCGCTTCGCCGGCCGCGACCCGGGTGCGGCGGATGGCGTCGAGCAGGGAGGTTTTTCCGTGATCGACATGACCCATGAAGGTGACAATGGGGGGACGGGGTTTGAGGTTGGCCGAGGGAATAGGCTTGGCTTTGGGAGGTTCGACAACCGGGGCGATTTTATGAACGCCGCCGCCTTCCTTGCGTTTCTCTGCCATGAAAAAGAGGCCACGCTTTTCGCAAATCTTCTTTGCGATGGGTTCCTCGAGATTCTGGTTGAGGGTGGCGAAAACGTTCATTTCCATGAGCTCGTGGATGAGTTGGAAAGGTTTCAGATTGAGCCGGGTCGCCAGGTCGCGCACCTGAATGGGGGGCTT
>CAIVGD010000205.1 GCA_903905395.1 uncultured Verrucomicrobiota bacterium | reverse complement strand
CTTGCCGGAATCCTTGGCGATGGAAGCGCGCATGTCGGTATCCGCGGAGACATTTCGAATTTTCTGATAGTCCATTATGCCGAGGTTGCCCTTGCGGAAGGCTTCGGCCATGGCGAGCGGGACCTGGGCTTCGGCTTCGACCACCTTGGCCCTCATCTCCTGTTCGACGGCCACGGCGGCCGCCCGTCGCATTTCCGCTTTGGCTTGAGCGACCTGCTTGTCGGCGTCGGCCTGTTCGGCTTGCAACTTGGCGCCGATGTTCGTACCCACTCCGACATCGGCGATATCGATGGAGAGAATTTCGTAGGCGGTGCCTGCATCCAGACCGCGGTTGAGCACGTCCTTGGAAATGTCCTGCGGATTCTCGAGCACGCCTTTATAAGTTTCCTTGGATCCGATGGCGCGGACGATTCCTTCGCCGACTCGCGCGATGATGGTTTCCTCGGTCGCGCCGCCGACAAAACGGTCGAGATTGGAGCGGACGGTGACGCGGGCTCTGGCTCGTACGGTAATGCCGTCCTTGGCTACGCCGTCGATCGTGCCTTTGCCGGATTCGGTTCCAGGGCAATCGATGACGCGCGGATTGACGCTTGTGCGGACGGCGTCGAATACGGTTTTACCAGAACCGGAAGTGGCGAGATCGATCGCGCAACAACGGTTGAAATCGAGTTTGATGCCCGCTTTGTCGGCGGCGATGAGGGCGCGGATGACTTGGTCAACACTGCCACCCGCGAGGTAGTGGGTTTCGAGTTGAGCGGTGGTTACCTCGATGCCTGCCCGGACGGCGGTGATGCGGGCATTGACGATGAGGGAATTCGGGATACCTCGCAGGCGCATAGCGATGAGGGTGGGGATGCTGACTGGAGCACCGGAAGTGAGGGCACGGAGCCAGAGGCCGAAAAAGTTGAGGAGGACAACACCAAAGACTAGGGCAACAACCCCGGTCGCAATCAGGAGGATTAAAGGCATGGAGATACAATACATGAAAGAGCGGCGTCTGAAAATCTAATTGAGAAGGGGGGCGGACGCCGCCAGTTGAAGTCAGAAGAGCTGAAAATTGAGGGCTAAGGTAGCGGCGGCATCTCCGAGGCCGCCTAGCTGGACGATGGAAGAAAGTGAGAAGGTAGTGAAACTATTGGACGGGGCGGACGAAAACGGAGGGTCCGTCAACACGCACAACGACGATGGGGGATCCGGCAGAGAGGTGTTCGCCCGTGGTGACCACATCCACCCGATCCTTGCCTAGATGGGCGGTGCCGGACGGCCGGAGATCAGTCAGAGCCACACCTTCCCGGCCCACAAGATCGTCCGGGGGGCGCGCGGTGGGGATTTGTCGATCCGGACGACGGAGAATGTAGAGTCGTCCGAAAGGGGTGCTGGGCAGAACTTTCATCCAGAGAATGGTTAGGAAAATTCCCAGAATGACTTCTCCGACGAGGATCAAGGAACCCACCTGAGAGCCAAAATGGGTGTACCCCACTCCAGCGGCGGCCAAGAGACAAAGCACGCCGAGTGAACCGGCGATCAGTCCTGGAAGAAAGGCTTCCGCGAGAATGAGAAGCATTCCGGCCACCAAGAGGGAGACGAGAAGAGTCATGATTCCAAACGCCGGACTAGGGTGGTGCTGCCAACACAGCCGATCGATTCAATCCGAGTGCCTGTGGGGATAAAGTCGCCTTCGGCAAGAACATCGAGGGTTTGGGTGCCAAAGAGAGCTCGGCCAGAGGGACGCAGATCGGTCAAGGTGATGCCCTGCTGGGCGATTTGGGCGGGGGTTTCATGGATGGGCTGATAAGGGGCGGAGGTGGCGGTTAGTTCAAAGGATCGGAAGAAATAACTATGCGGTAAAAACCGGGCGGCGAGGAGGATGGCCACGAGGCCACCAAAAAATCCGATCGCCAAATTGGCGGCGGGAAAGCTG
>CAIVGD010000204.1 GCA_903905395.1 uncultured Verrucomicrobiota bacterium | reverse complement strand
TTCCGTCCCCGCCCTCCTATCCCCCTCCTGCCTCCCCCCCTCCAGCCAAGACCGCCACGGGGTTCCCGAACGGATCCATAAAGCCCCCGACCCTTTCGGCCCACCCAACCGATGACCGGAAATTGCCACCAGATCCGCCGCAACCTCATCAATATTGAGTGGTACCCACCCCGCCCCGTGAGTCGCATCGACAAAAAGTTTTGCCCCCGCCGTCCGAGCAAACTCCCGGGCTTGGACCAGATTTTGTACCGTCCCCAGATCGTGATGCGACAGATGCACACAAACCAACCCTTTGCCTTGGGCAGGCTTCATCTTCCCCCAGAGCAACTTCCCCTCTGCGTCCACTGGAATCCTGAGCGCCTGAATGCCGGCCCGGCCCGCACGACGAATCGCACTTTCCACGGCTGGGTGCTCCATTTCGCTCGCATAAATCGTTCCCTGCCCCACCGCCTCCACCCATCCGCGAATCGCCGCCTGCACCGACTCCGTTCCGCCCGAAGTAAAAACCAATCCCTCCTCATCCGCCGCGCCGAGAAACACCGCCACTCTTTTGCGGGCTATTTCCAGTTCCTCCCTCGCCTCCCTCCCCTCCCGATGCCCGCCCCCAGGGGATGCTCCGCCCATCTGCAGTATTCGGTTCACTTCTTTTTGCACCGCCGGCCACAGCGGACCGCCCGCCGCGTTATCTAAATAAATCCGCTCGCTGCTCATTTAACCGATCCGCCCGAACTTCTTCTCCAGTTCTGCCTTGCTCAAAAGGATCATCGTGGGGCGCCCGTGCGGACAGGTGTAGGGCAATTCACACGCCAGCAGATCCACGAGAAGCTGGACCGCTTCCTCCTCCGTCAACCGGTCGTTCGCTTTGATCGCATGCCGACAAACGGTCTTGGCAATAATCTCCTCACTCAATCGCCGATCTTTACGGGTCGTCGAACTTCCCTTTTCCAAATCCGTCACCACCCCACGCAGAAAATCCTCCACCGCCAAAGTCTTGATCCGAGGTGGCAAGGCATCCACGAGAAAGGCATTCCCGCCCATCGCGGAAATTCCCAAACCCACTTTACCCAGATCTTCGAGCCGCTCCTTGAGAAACTGAGCCTGCACGGGCGGAAACTCGATCGTCACTGGATAAAGAAGCCGCTGACCTGAAACATCCTCTTGAGCCACCTGCCGCAGGAGTTGCTCAAAGAGAATTCTCTCGTGCGCCGCATGCTGATCGATCAAGACCACGCCTCCGTCCTTTTCGGCCACGAGATAAAGATGCGCCACCACTCCCAGATATCGCCAGCCCGCCGGAATCCCGCGGACCGCTGCCACCTCCAATCCGAGAGATCCCCCCACGGAAGACGGCGGTGACGCGGGTTGAAGTGGTGTGGACAAGGTCGGAGCAGACATGAACCCGATGGGCGGCCATACGGGGAGTCCGCTCCCCGAAATCACCGGCATAGGCAACGGGCCGACCGCCCCGCCCCTCAGAACTTCGGCCACCGCCCCGCAAACAAAACGCCGGACGTCTCCATCCTGCCGGAACCGGACTTCCCTCTTGGCAGGATGCACATTCACATCCACCCCTGCGGGATCTAGCTCCAAAAAAAGAACCGCCACGGGGAACCGACCCCGCATCAGGGCATTGTGGTATCCCTCAAGCAACGCCGCGTTCAGACTTCCACTCTGCACCGGACGCCCGTTGACAAAAAGAATCTGCTCCGCCCGAGTCGCCCGGCTGATTCCCGGCCGGCCGATATATCCGTGCACCCGCATCCCTCCGTCCTTCGCTTCCACCGCCAACACGGAGCCCCTCCAATTTTTACCAAAGACCGCCGCCAATCTCTCCTCCAGCCCCGGCCGCGCCGTGTCTTGCCAAAAAACTGCCCCGTCCCTCCGCAACACCCAACTCACATCCGGTCGAGCGAGAGCCGTCAGCCGGATCCCCTGCTCGATGTGGCCCCACTCCGTTTCTTCGGTTCGTAAAAATTTTCTCCGCCCGGGCACATGGGCAAAAAGTTGGCGAACCTCCACGCTTGTCCCCGTCGGACAACCCGCCTGACCGACGCGGATCACCTTCCCTCCATCAATCACCACCTCGGTCCCCTCCAACGCCTCCGTCTCGCGCGTCCGCAGGGTAAACCGACTGACCGACGCAATACTGGGCAGGGCTTCTCCGCGGAAACCAAAGGTTCGAATCCCCAACAAATCGGCGGCTTCACGGATTTTACTCGTCGCATGCCGCTCCAGTGCGAGCAGGGCATCTTCCGGTCCCATTCCATGTCCGTCATCGCTCACGCGGATGAGAGATCGGCCCCCGCGCTCCACGCTTACCTCTATTTTCATGGCTCCGGCATCCAGAGAGTTTTCCACCAGCTCTTTCACGACCGAGGCGGGCCGTTCCACCACCTCCCCCGCCGCGATTCGGTTGGCCACCACTTCCGCCAACAGGCGGATTCTTTGACTCATGGGCGGTTCCGGATCCCATTCACATTCCGGGACGGGCTCCCAGATGCACGGAAAGCCGCTCCAGTTCTTCGGGCGAACTGTACGGCAGTTCAATCTGCCCCCTCTCGGCGTGGCCGACGACGCGAGCTCGGGTTCCCGTGGCTCTTTGCAAACGGAGTTCCAGATCCCGCCAATCTGCGGAGTGGGCCGCACGGCTCTTTTTCCGCCCACGAGCTCCGCTCACCTGCCGACGCACAAGTGCCTCAGCTTGCCGGACGCTGAGCCCCCTCTTCACCACTTCACGTGCGATGGCAATTTGGGCGGTGGGCTCGGTTATACCGAGGATGGCCTTCGCGTGGCCGACAGAAATTTGCTTGGAACGAAGAAGATCCCGAACCTCACTGGGCAGGGAGCGAAGCCGTAGCGCGTTCGCCACGGTCGTCCGGTTTTTGCCGACCCGCTCGGCCACCTCTTCTTGCTTAAGACCGAAGGTTTCGATCAACGTGGCGTAACCGTCCGCTTCCTCCACGGGATCCAGTTCCGCCCGTTGAAGATTTTCTATCAGGGCCAATTCCAGCACTTGCTGATCAGTCGCCTGTCGGACGATGACCGGCACCTTGGGCAGGTTTAATTTTCGGGCAGCCCTCCAGCGCCGTTCTCCGGCTATCAGTTCGAACCCAGTCCCCTGTGGGGAGCGCCGGACGATCAGGGGCTGGAAAATTCCGCGGGACCGGATTGAATCAACCAGCTCGGTCAAACTTTCCTCGGCAAAGACGCGGCGGGGTTGCAAAGGGCTGGGAGAAATTTCTCCAATTCCGATCTGCTGGATTCTTTCTCCCTCTTCCACACGGATTTCGGGTGAACTGACCATGGTTGCCGTTGCCTGGCTGGCTCCCAAGAGGGCTCCCAATCCGCGTCCTAAAGGTGCTTTGGCCATTCTTGGGACGCTAAGGTTTTGCAAAGAATCGTCAACCAAGCGAACCCCCGCCCACGAATAACGTGGGGACGAAAATGGGAGAGAACTTAGGCTTCCCGATGAAAAGACCGGCGAAAAGCAAACAAACCCAGAAAAAGAAGCCCGCCCAAAAGCAAGTGCCACGAGCAAGGTTCCGGCACCAACACCGCCCCGATCTGATCTGGCGCGTTGGCATAGGAGGAGATGCGGATGAAGTAGTTATCTTCCGAGTTAGCCGAATCGCCTTGAGTGCTGGCCGCGCTGGAACCATTGCCTTCCACATACACACCCAGTCCGACCAGCATCCATTCCGATCCCGTATAACGAAACAACGCCGACCCCGAGTCGTACAAGGTCAAGGCTGCTTCTGTGTCTCCCACGTCTGTATTGAACTGGGTGAACAGCAGGTTGGAGGTGAATCCGCCGACCGTGATGTTGTTCATCGATCCATCGATGGTGTTGGTCCCCCATCTTTTAGCCACCGTATTCACATCGCCCCAGGTGACCGGACTCGTATTGAGGAGGGATCCCGGGACTCGTCCCACCCCATACCCTACAAGATAAGCCGAACCATAAGATGAACTGGTATCCACGAGGGTACTCGTGTTCAGCCGGACGCTACCCAGACCGGGGTCCGAGGCCAAGTGAACCAACTTCATATCGGAAGTGCCGATGCTGATGGGGGCCGCAGGATCCAGTGCGAAATCGGTGGAGCCGATTCTGACATTATCCACCGGTCCCACATGCCCTGCCGTCAGCACATACCCGTTCCCCAGATAAACCCCGGAACCTGTTGGACCGGTGCTACTGCGGATCTGCACCACATTGTCCCAAGGCAGACTCCCTCCGGGATTGGTCAGATTGTAATCGTTGCCCTGGCTGAAAAACACAATCGCGTGGGCAGAGTTAAGTAACGAGAAAACAGCCAAAAAAACACAAGAAACAGCTGTTGAAAGCCTCATAAAAGAAACCTACCCGGTACCTCGATAATATCAATAGTCAGCCGAAACCTCCCCGTCCCGTGACCCAGCCTGGCTAATGAGTTTCCAGCTGAGGGATTCCAGCTGGGCGACCTCGGAGATGTCGCCGCTACCTAAACTTCCAGCTTCAAAATTCCCTTTTCCAATCCAAAATCATTCTCCCACCTCCTCTAATCAAAAATCCTCTTCCCCCACCTAGCTTTAAAATCAAGGTCTGACCCCAAGCGTATTTTCCACGCCGGGTTCCATGTGGTACGGTGAACCCATGCCTACGGTTTTACGTATCGGATCATTTCGATTTCACTTCTACACCGACGAGGGCAACGAACCCCCACATATCCATGTCCGAACGCCGGACGGAGACTGTAAGTTCTGGCTTGAACCGTCCATTTTTCTGGCAAGCAACAGAGGCGTGAGGCAGCATGAACTGCGTCAGATCGAGCGTTTAATTTTCGAAAATCAACAGATACTGAAGAAAGCATATTATGACACCCATACTCGCTGATGCGCCGATTGCCTTGGAGCCGGCAGCCGTCCGTGTCTGGACCGAAGGAAGAATAATATACATCGAACTTCATGATGGTCGGTTCGTGGGGTTTCCCGCCGACCGTTTTCGTCGCTTGGCAGCCGCCACAGACGAACAACT
>CAIVGD010000203.1 GCA_903905395.1 uncultured Verrucomicrobiota bacterium | reverse complement strand
GCCCATGGGAATCTCTCCTCAGAGATTGAAGGGTACGATGCTTCACGTGATTTCAGTGTTTACTTCCGGCAAACTGAAAAAGCCGCCACCTTGATCACAAATCTGGAGAAACTGATGACGGAGCAGGTCGGAGGACTGTCTCTCCGCCGCATCGAATATCTTTGTAATGAACTGGGTGGGATGAAGGCCAATCTTTTGGAAGAAGCCATGAAGGATGCTCGGGTTAGAGCGGACAAAATGGCAGCAACAGGTGGCCGAAAGATTGGTGGGCTCGTCTCTGCCCAGCAGGGAGTGTTTCAACTTACCGACCCCAACAGCACAGAGATTAGCGCCACGGGAATACTCGACACCGATTCCCGGATCAAAAGTCTGAAAGCCACCGTAACGGCGCAGTACTGGCTGCGATAAGAACCCAGCAAAAGAGTGAGAGGGAAAGGGGTTAAGGGATTCAGGGGTTAAGGGGGGAGGAAGTGGAATGTGAGAATGTACGTAAGTACGAATCCCGCTGTCGCGGGACGCAGACGCGGGGTGCGAAGGTGGTTTTGAAGTTGGAAGTTTAGGTAGCGGCGGCATCTCCGAGGCCGCCTAATTGGACGAACCATAATGAAGATTCGACGCAGGCGTTTCCGTTCCTACGGGAACCTCCGTCCGGATGGGTGGCCAGTGGTGAGAAACAACTGGCAGGGGATGGAGGTGAATCGCTACCGCCATGAAGTGGCGGTTATTTAAGCAGGAGGACGGTTAGAATCTGGGCGGCGAGGACGCGACTCATCATGACCAGCGGATAGACGGAGGTGAAGGCGAGGGAAGCCATATTGCCCGGCGCGATCTGGTTGACGAAGGCCAGGGCAGGCGGATCTGTCATGGAACCTGCGAGTAATCCGCAGACTTGGAGCACCGGGAGTTTGAAAAACAATCGCGCTATGATGACTCCGATAACGAGTGGCGTCATCGTGAGAAGGAGGGTCATTCCCACAATTTGTACGACGATGGTGGGATGGGCGATCTGGGACCAAGCTTGGCCTGCTTCCAGGCCCACGGCTGAAAGAAAAAGGGCGATGCCGGCATGGCGGAGAAGCTCGTTTGTCGCGGGGGGTAACTGCCAGGTGAACCTCCCGACCGGACGAAGTTGGGTTAGAAAAAGGGCGACGAGCAGGGGACCTCCGGCCATGCCCAACCGGAGAGGCACGGGGAGGTTGGGCATAGAAATGGGAATCAGGCCCACGCCGATTCCGATAGCGAGGCCCAACATGAGTGGCAGGAGATGAGGACGGCTCAGTTCCTCGTGGGAATTTCCCAGAAGCATGGCAAACGCCTCGACATCTTCCTCTTCGCCGACCACGCGCACCACGTCCCCGAACTGCCAACGCAAACCTGGAGGGGGGACAAACTCGATGCCTGCGCGATTCAGACGGGTTATAACAACGCGCCCCGCCAAGGCTGAGTCGAGCCGGCTGGGATCCATTCGATGTCCGAGAACCGCCCGGCGTGTCACCACAATCTGCCGGAAAATGAGGGATCCGTGGCGGGTGGCCAGATTTTCCTGATGAGCGGGTCCGATGAGGGAGTGAAGATGGACGAAAGAGGAGGTTTCAGCGATGACTTGAAGAATGTCGCCTTGGGCAAGGATCTGATCGGGTGCGGCCACCCGCATGATGCCATGGCTGAAATGACGGGATACAGAAAATGTTCCTGGGGACAGAAGAAGGAGATCACGGATCGTCCGGCCGATGAGTAGTGAATTTTGCACCACGAGGCTGAGTGATTGGAGGGGCGGGTTTATCTCCCCCAAGGATTTTTCAAACTTCCTCGACTCCTCGATGGGGTCCGTTTTAGAGAAGGCGCGCAGTCCGATAATGACGGCGAGAATTCCCAAAATGCCGACGGGGTAGGCGAGGGAGTAACCCACACCGATGAGGGATGGATCCTCCAAGGAATGAAGGAGTGGGAAGGTTTCCTGAGTCGCGGCCAATGAGGGGGTGTTGGTGACCGCCCCCGCCAAGGTTCCAAGGACGAGGGGGGGGGCAAATCCCCATGGCGATCGAGATGCCACCCGCAAGGAGAGTGCCGCCCACGACGATGACCACAGCGACTAGGTTTAGTTGCCACCCTTCGCGCCGGAAGCAGGTGAAGAAAGCCGGTCCGAGCTGGTTTCCGATCGCGTAAACAAAAATAACCAAGCCGAGATCCCTGGCGAAATGACGTATCTCGGGACGACAAAGCCAGCCTATCTGGGCAAAAAATATACCTGAGAGCAGAACACCAGCCACGCCTAGGTGGAAACTCCCGAGCCGTATTTTACCTAGAGACAGACCCCCGGCCATGACAAGGGTGAGAATGATGAGATCGCGAATGGAATCCGACATGTTCGGTAATCCTAGACGGAGACAAGATTTTTGCCAAGAACGCTTCGTGGCGGGGGAGGGGAGAATGGACTAAGGAAAACAAGATTAGCATATTTGCAAATATGCTAATCTTGGTGGAAGAAAAACTCGGAATTCGAATGAGTGGGCTAGGGGTCAATTCTCAACCTTGAAGTTGAGAATACCAGGCGTTGATCTGGGAATTTCGAGCAGTGGTTGGGGATTAAGCGCCCTGCCTTGATTGTTTGGAACTAAGCGAAAGGCAGAGATCGGCGAGGCGCATGGAGGCGTCGGGTTTTGAGGCAACAGCGAGACGGGCCTTCCATTCTCTCCAGCCCTTGCCGTTTTCGGCGAGGGCTTCGCGAATGACACGGACGGCGGACTCCCCATCGGGAGTCAATTGGGCCACGCCGATTTCTTTGAGTAGGGAAAAGTTTCCCTCTTCCTGGCCGGGAACGACCTGAGTGACGAGGAAGGGTGTGCGTGAGGCGATAGTTTCCTGGGTCAAGGCACCCCCGGCCTTACCGATGACAAAATGTTGCCGGGCGATAATGGATGG
>CAIVGD010000202.1 GCA_903905395.1 uncultured Verrucomicrobiota bacterium | reverse complement strand
CTTTAGCCCTTCTTTGGGTGATCACGGGACTGATTGCTTCCAACCCCAGCCACCTCGGGGCGGAGCAAGTCGTCAAAATCGACGGATCGAGCACGGTGTATCCGATCACGGAAGCTGTTGCGGAAGATTTTCAAAAGGCCACCGGAACGAAGGTGACGGTGGGTATTTCTGGAACGGGCGGTGGATTTAAAAAATTCGCCCGCGGTGAGACGGATGTGCAGGACGCCAGCCGCCCCATCAAAGAGGAGGAAATCAAGGCGGCCAAGGAAGGCGGCATCGAGTACCTCGAACTGCCGATCGCCTACGATGCCCTCACCGTGGTGGTGAACTCCCGGAACGATTGGGTGGACACGATCAAGGTCTCGGAGTTGAAAAAAATCTGGGAACCTGAAGCGCAGGGAAAAATTACTAAGTGGAACCAAATCCGCCCGGAGTGGCCTGACAAGGAGATCAAGTTGTATGGGGCAGGATCCGATTCCGGAACCTTCGATTACTTCACGGAAGCGATCAACGGCAAGAGCAAGGCCAGCCGGGGTGATTACACCGCCAGCGAGGACGACAACGTTCTGGTGCAAGGGGTGGAAGGGGACAAGTACGCGCTCGGATACATGGGTTACTCCTATTACGAAGCGCACCAGAAGCGTCTGAAAGCTCTGGCCATCGAGTGGGATGCCAAAGGCACGCCGGCGGCCAAGCCTTCCGAGGAAACGGTGCTGGCCGGCATCTACAACCCGCTCTCGCGGCCGCTGTTCATCTATGTGAATTTAAAATCATTGGACAAACCGGAGGTGAAAAAACTTGTGGAATTTTACCTGGCGAACGTGGCCCGCCTGACGAAGGAGGTGAAATACATTCCCCTACCGGACTCGGCGTACGCCAAAGTGCGGGAACGATTGGAAAAACTGCAAAAGGGAACCGCCTTTGCGGGTCATGCCGAAACGGCCGTGCACATTTCGGATATACTCAAGCGAGTGCCCACTCCGTAAACCAGTATGCTGTCACGACCTGAAACTTCCCGGCGCCTCGACAAGGCGGTGGAAGGTTTCATGGTATGGGTTTTGCGATTCGGCGGATGGGCCTCGGTTTTGGTGACGTTAGGCATAGTGATCACTCTGGTGACGGAGTCTGCCCCGTTCTTCGCGCATGTCCCGTTTCTGCGTCTGGTCACGGACAAGATGTGGACACCGCTCTTTTCCGAACCGCAGTACGGGATAAGTGCCCTGCTGGCCGGAACCTTGGTGACGACTGTGGTGGCCCTGTTTGTGGCGATTCCGCTCGGTACGATCCTAGCGATATACTTGAGCGAGTTCGCCCCGCCGCGTTTTCGCGAGGTGGTCAAGCCAATGCTCGAACTGCTAAGCGCGGTGCCCACGGTCGTTTATGGATATTTCGCCCTCCTAACGCTCACTCCGCTTTTGCAGAAAATTTATCCTGATCTTCCGCAATTCTCCATGCTGAGCGCCGGTTTTATGATGGGTATCATGATCATTCCCTATGTCACCTCTCTTGGGGAGGATTCGATGCGGAGTGTGCCCATGCTGTTGAGGGAAGGGGCCTATGCGCTAGGGGATGGAAAGCTGGGGGTGGCGCTGAGGGTCGTTTTCCCGGGGGCCTTTTCGGGATTGGCGGCGGCCTATGTGCTGG
>CAIVGD010000201.1 GCA_903905395.1 uncultured Verrucomicrobiota bacterium | reverse complement strand
TGAAAACAAAAACAGATAAAAAGCCCTAGGGCCACCGCATTATGCGCGTAAATCCATCTAAAATGAATCACACTCTGCTCGTAAGTTAGGAAAAGCAGACCGATGGATAAAGCGGTGAAGAGTCCAAAACGTCTGCCTAGAATCCGAAGAGCAACCCAGGCTATTCCGAGGGCGCAAAGGGCGTTCAGGAGGCGCGGCCAGGCGATATCTTGGTGACCCAAAACCGAGGCAGCTCCCACCAGAAAAACATACCCAGGCTGATAGCAGAACTGTGGATTCATGTAGGTATTCCAGGTGGCACGATTCGCAAAAACACCACGAACCAGATCTTGCCCACAACCCAATGTAATAGTTTCGTCCCCGTACCAGCGTGGCGTTGTGCCGAGATTGGGCAAGTAAAGGGAAGCCCAGACTAGGAGGACTACTCCAGTGGCCACCCCAACGAAGAACTTGCGGCGGAAACGCTTTTGCGGACGAAGGGTTGATTCTCTGGGAGTTTTCCTTGGCTTGTTCATTGAAAGGACAGCCCTACTATAACCCTTTTATGGCCAAAGGTTCCAAGCATTCATTCTTCTCCTTGGAGGCTGGGATATTTCTGGCTGTTTTGGGGACACTTTTTGTGGGCTGGGTGGGCCTAGGCCCATCCAATCAAGAGCTCCTTGCCAACTACGCGAAGTCAAAGGATGTTTGGGATCTTATAGTTACCAATAAAGGTTTCGCTTGGTGGAGTCCCAACTATTTGGGAGGAGCACCAACTGCACCCCTGGCGGGAACCGGACTCACCATGTTTTGGCTGGTCCTCGGTGGCATGTTCACAGATCCGGTCATCGGCGGAAAAGTCCTCGGCTTCTTATCTCTAGCCCTGTCCGGTTTCTTGATGGCTGCTTTCCTGCGGCGGTTAACCGGAGATAAACGCGCGGCATGGATCGGCGGATTTCTTTATGCCCTAGGACCCCAGGCCGTTCTTCGCCTTGCCGGGAATGAACATATGCCGGTTATTTTCTGCATGCCCTATCCGCCACTGATCGGATGGGCACTTCTCGATATCGCCACCCGCGCATCAGGCAGGGGAATGATCATTCTGGCCATGGCCGTGGCCGCGATGAGTCTCACTTTCAATAAAATCACCGCCGTCTTTGCCCCTGTCGCCCTCGGTCTGGCTATCTGGCTTCATTTTCGCTTCCAGAATAAATCGATGCCTGTGCTCAAGGGATGCCTCGGCGCGGCCGCCGTCTGGGTGGTTTTAGGACTACTCCCCCAGCTTCCAGGGCTCCGCGAGGCCGGACGCATGACTCTCTTTTCCACCGATCCTCTACTCGGTTGGCAATCCAGTTTTTCTATCAAGGCTCCGCTGTCTTGGTTCGACCGCGGAGGCCTTCTTCTGTCTGGAATGCCTGGGAACTTCATCGTGGATGATGGCGGCTTCTATCTTGGCCTAGTTGTTATTGTGGCCACGGCCGTCGCTCTCGAGATTCGTAGGCGCGGGACAGATTCTCCTTTGGATAGTTCCTTAAGAATCTTTCTAGGCCTGTTCCTTTTCGTGCACTGGTTCAGCCTCGGTCCGCGCAGTGGTTTGGGCGGAGTGGGCGAGTTTCTTAAATCCGCCCAAGGGATTCAGGACTGGGTTCTGCCGTTTTTCTGGATCAGCGCCCTCGGGCCAATTATCATCCTCGCTCAGATTTGGCCCGCAGGGCGGTGGAAGTGGCCCACATTTGCCCTAGCGCTTGGCATTTATTTGCTGGCACCGGGATTTCGTCTTTTTGAACTCATCCCACTCGCAGGAACCGTCAGGGCGCCTTGGTCGTTCTGGCAGGTGGGAGGATCTTTCTGCGTGGCCGCCATCGGAGGCATGGCAGTGGCGCGGTTTTGCCCCGGTAAAACCCGTGTCTGGCTCCCAGCGACGGCCCTCATTTTGGCGGCTCTCGATTTCACTCCCTACTACGCGAAGTTTTTCAAGCCAGGATTGGAGCAGGGGACCTACGAAAACTTTGTCCAGGCGGCTGATTTCCTTCGGACTCAGGACAAGCCAGGATCCATTCTACCTCTCTCCGGGAGATATTTTTATATGCGTCTGCCCGAGTTGAGTGGCCGCCCCATCTCCACCGAAGCTTTCCAAGCTTACTTCATGTCGAAGGGGATGCGGGCCGTTCAGGACGCAAGCGGGGCGAATGCGGACATGATGAAAGTCGGACTCAGCCTGCAGGGAGTGCGTTACATCGTGATGGATCGGAAGGACGTGGACACTCCGGAACAGCTGCAGACGGCGTTTCGTCAGCAGTATCCAGTCGTCTTTGAAAATCCTTTCTTCACGATTTTAGAGAACCCCAACTGTTTGGCTCCTGGATTTATGGCGCGGAATTATGTTTCGGTTCCCGCGAACAAGAACGAGTTTGCGACGGCGGATCTCGGTCTCGTTCGGCTTTATTTTCTTCCCGTAGAACTTCCGGGCGTGGAGATGAGTGATCCCAGCTTGGGGGGAATCATGAATGCAGAAAACGGGGAAGTGGAACTGACCCCTGCGTTCCGCGACCGGGAGGGGGAGCCTTTTCGTATTTTGGATCCACAAGCCTGCCGACGAGAAGGTCCCAACTGCTTGAAAGTCGCCCTACGGGGGGAGCCCGGTTGGCTTACCCTGACCCAAGCCTGGCATCCTGATTGGAAAGCCACCGTGGATGGGGCGGACGCAGAAATCCGCAAGGCGGCCGTGGCGCTGGGAGCCATCCAATTACCGGCGGGCGCGCGAGAGGCTGTCTTTACTTTTCAATCGCCGATCTGGATTTCACTCTCCCTGGGGTTGGGGCTGATCGGGTGGCTGATCGTTCTGGGTGGTTCCGCCTATCTGCGTTTTGCC
>CAIVGD010000200.1 GCA_903905395.1 uncultured Verrucomicrobiota bacterium | reverse complement strand
TGGTCGAGGACCAGGAGGGGAAGCTCCAGATTGTGCCGTCACAGTCGCCCGAGAACGCTTTCAAGGGCGGCGGGCGGTTTCCAGTGTCCTTATGTGTCTCCGCCACCATGGATGTCCTGCTGGCGCGCGACCTGCTGACGCACGCCATCCGTGCCGGCGAGATTCTGAACGCGGATGCCGGGAGGCGGGCGCGCTGGCAGGCGATGTTGGATCGTCTGCCCATGCCGGGTATCGGCTCCCACGGAGAACTCATGGAATGGAACCATGAGTTTGAAGAGACGGAACCAGGACATCGGCACATCTCCCATCTCATCGGGCTTTACCCGGGCGATCAGATCACGCCGGAGCGCACACCGGAGCTCTGGAAAGCGGCGCGGGTTTCCCTGGAGCGGCGGCTGGCCAACTTCGGCGGGCATACCGGGTGGAGCCGCGCGTGGGTGGCGTGTTGTTTTGCGCGGCTCGGGCAGGGCGATGCCGCCATGGAGCACGTCAAGGCGCTGATTGCCGATTTTGCCACGACCAGCTTGCTGGATCTGCACCCGCCGAAGATCTTCCAGATCGACGGCAACCTTGGCGGTACCGCAGCGGTCCTGGAGATGCTGGTGCAAAGCTATCACGAGGAGTTGCACCTCCTGCCGGCTTTGCCCGCATGTTGGCCGACCGGGCACGTGATGGGTTTGCGCGCGCGGGGCGGGTATAAGGTTGGCATCGAATGGAAAAAAGGGCAACTGGTGAAGGCGGAAATAGTTCCCTCGCGCTCGCGGGAGTGCACGCTCCACACGGGGCGGGCGAAGCTCAGCGTATGGACCGCCTCGGGTCGCAAGATTAAAGCAAGATCTTCGCACGGGAAGATGAGTTTTGCCGTGGAACGGGGCCGGGTTTGTATTGTCACGCGGGCATGAGCCGTCGCTTACAGGTGAGTCCATAATAGTCTATACACGGAAGGGGCGGTCTTTCCTCCAAAACAGCACGTCTCGCCCATGGCGAGATGTCTCGACTTTGCTCGACATGACTCGTAAAAACCGGTCATTCCGAGCGTAGCGAGGAATCTCGCCTTTGGCGAAACAGTCGGCTATTTACCCGTTTTAGTGTATAGACTATTTTGGACTCCTTAATAACTCCTTGCCGGTGGATTGAAATAGCCAAAGCGTATGTCTGGAAAATCCCCGCTTAACTTCTGCATGAGTTCCGGGATGCCCATGATCCTGCGGTTGCGCACCGGCACGGCACGGTCAACTGTCTCCATATACCAGTCAGGATCAATGTTGAGATTGCGCCACTGGATCATCTGCGGCCGCACGCTGTCCAGCAGTTTAGCGAGCGCGGCATATTCATTCTCATCATCCGTGACGCCGGGAAAGGTTAGATAGTTCAGCGAGATCCACAGCCCGCCCTTGCCGGCAATCCGGAGCGTCTGCACGACATCGGCAAAGGAATAGTTCCGGCAGTCGTAATATGCCGTGTAAAGAGACTTGCGCGCGCTGTTTAGTGACACGCGAATGCTGTCCAGTCCCGCGTCAATCAGGCGTGCAACAGCCTTGGGCAGGCTTCCATTGGTATTGATATGCAAGGTGCCGCGTCCGGTTTTTTTGCGGATCTCGCGAATTGCCTTTTCGATAAGTTTACCCTGCAGGAGCGGCTCGCCCTCGCAGCCTTGGCCAAAGCTGATCATTGCGCGCGGGGCCTGCTCAAGATGCTGTACCGCCAGCTCGACGATCTCCTCCACCGTTGGAATAAAATTGATCCGGTTATGCGGCGATTTGACGGCGGTCGCGGCCTGCTCGGAAATGCATCCCTGGCACCTGGCATTGCATCGGCCCGATACGGCCACCGGCGCCTCCCAGCGCCGCAGGAACAGGTTGATCGCATTGGGACAACTGTACTGCAATGCACAGACAAGACCGTGGTGTGCGATAAGGCGGTTGGCTGGATATCGCCTGAGCCAGGCCTTGACCTGTTGGCCAACCGCGCGCCTGTCAAAGCGACTTGGATCATGCTTGGGATCAGTATCCACCCGCAAGGCAGGTACATGGAATTTACCGCGATACCAGCAGACGGCGCAGTAGCAGTAGAGCGGAAGTCTTGGCGCAGTTTTGTCGCTCCGGCAGACTGCCAGCGAGAAGGCCGTATAGCCGGGCGGCAGAAAGGCGGCCACGGCGGTGTATTGTCCGTCAGCGGCAACCATGCTTTCGTCAGCGGCAAAACCCACCGCCTGCCGCGATGGCATCATGTAAAGGTCGCTGCCTTCGGGCAGCGGTATGAGCCTGGCGCCATCCAGCGGATATACCGTATGGCCACTGCGTCCGGCGGCGGCCAGTCCGGGCAGATCAATGATCCAACCCCTGCAATCTGCCGCAACTGTTGTTGGAGAACTTCGCATAGGGAAGCAGGATAGATGAAAAGGATAGAGGATGAAACTGGAAATTTGGTTTTTGTAACCCCTCAGTTATAGGGGGGTGTGAATACGGTTGCGTCTGTAGCGAGGCTTGTCCGCCGTTGGCGAGATTCCTCGCTTAAGCTCGGAATGACC
>CAIVGD010000199.1 GCA_903905395.1 uncultured Verrucomicrobiota bacterium | reverse complement strand
TGTTCGTATAAATTACGTATGCGCCCCTGCGGGGCGCCGGAAAACTGAACCACTGACCCACCCATCCGTACGGTGATCAGGAACGGACGCCCTACATTCGCTCACAAAAAACTGCGCCGTAGAGGACTTGAACCTCTAACCTTCTGATCCGAAGTCAGATGCTCTATCCAGTTGAGCTAACAGCGCCTTCGAAACGCTCACCACCTTATCTTGACCTGATATTTCTTCCAATGCGGATCATTGGTCACCGCTGTCGCCCCGATCTCGATCGCCTGGGCAATCAGCATCCGATCAAAGGGATCCCCATGCTCTCGGGGCAGTTTTTCCATCCTTGAAAGATGCGGCACTTCCAGCGGCAACAACCGAAACCCATGCCGAGCCTCTAAGCTCAAGGAAAAATCCTCCAAGGTTCCCTCCAACCTTAACTTCCCCATCGAACGCTTAATCGCGATCTCCCAAAGGGAGACCAAACTAAAATAGATCTCATGGGCCTTCGAATGGAAAATAGGCTCCCACAGTGATCTTTTCAGCCTCGGATTATTCTCCCTCATCCAAAGCAGAACGTGGGTATCCAGAAGATATCGCAAAGCCTACTCCATATATTCTCGGAACTCTTCCAAGGGCGCACAAAAATCCTTCGCCATCCATATCTTCCCCTGCATATCTCCCCAAGCGGCACGACCCCCCTCATTTTGGATTGGCCCCAACTGCGCCGCCGGCTTGCCCCGAGAGGTGATGATAAAATGCTTTCCCGCCCTCGTCTGGCGCAGGAGCCTCGCCAAATTCGTCTTCGCCGCAAACGCCCCAATCTTCATGGGGGCCACTGCGCACGAACTGGTTGATTGCATACAACCAGTTTGGTGCCTCCGCCTCACCTGTCAAGTCCCCCTACATCCCCTCCGCTAATTTCCGTCCCGCCGCCAAATCCAGCTTCCCACTCGCCAACATCGGCACCTGCTTCACTCTCACAAACTTCTTCGGCACCCACAGATTCGGCAACCCCGCCTCGCGCAACCCCTTCTCCGCTTTCGCCACATCCAGTTCGCACGAGTGTAACACCACCAACGACTCCCCCTTCTTCTCGTCCTCCACCGCCGTCACCATCACCTCCTGCGTTCCCTCATGCAATGCCCCATTCTCATTCAACCACTTCATCAAATGTTCCTCCACCACTCCGTGCGGCACCATCTCCCCGCCCATCTTGGAAAACCGAGCCCTCCTCCCCTCAATCGTCAAAAATCCCTCCGCATCCACCCGCCCGAAATCGGCCGAGTGATACCACCCATCCTTTAACACCTTCTCCGTCAGATCCGTCCGCCCCAAATACCCTGGAAATATATTCGATCCACGGAACTCCAAAATCCCCGCCTCGCCTTGGGGCAAAATGTTTCCAGTCCCCTCATCCATCGTCCTCACCTCCAATCCCCGTACCGGTTTTCCCACCGTGCCCGCCCTTTCCGCGCCCGGTAGATTCACCGCAATCACCGGCGATCCCTCTGTCATCCCGTACCCTTCGTACACCTTCACCCCGATCTTTTCCGCAAACTCCTCCCGCAACGATCCCGGCAACTTTTCAGCCCCCGTCACCACCATCTTCAATTTCCCCAACTTCTCCCTGCCTGCCCTTCTCATCAACGCTCGCAAAAAAGTCGGCGTGGTAACCAGCAGATCCACCTCGTGCTTCGCAATCACCTCCCCCAGCACTTTCGGATCGAGCGGACTGGGATAAGTAACCACCCTCGGCCCTCCCGTCAGAGGCCACCACAGCGTCACTGTAAATCCGAAGCTGTGAAACAACGGCAGACAGCCCAAAAGCGATCGGATTTCCAGATTCCCCAACGCCCCCTCGATCTGGTCCAGGTTGCCCAAAATGTTTCGGTGGGTCAGGACCACTCCCTTGGGTTCCCCCGTACTTCCGCTGGTGAAAAGCAATCCCGCTTCCCGGTCTCCGCCCTTCCTCTCCACCCCTGCGAGAAACGCCAACACTCCGCTGGGCAACAAGAGGGCCAACACCGCCCAGACAACCGCTTGCCATTTTCCATCCCTCAACATCACCGCCAGATCCAGCCTCCTTCCCGCATCCGGAAAATGTTCGCCCAACTTTTCCTCCATCGCCCTCGCGGTGATAACCATCCGCAACCCCGCTTGCCGTGCCGCGGAATCCCCTGCGGCTCTGCCCGCGGTAAAATTGAGATTCACCGGCGTCTTGCCCGCGAGAACACAGGCCAGATTCGCCATGGTTCCCCCAGCACCGGGAGGCAACACCACCCCCACTCTCGGTCCTGACTCCTCTTTTTTAATTCTTCGGGCTAACGCCAATCCTGCCCCCAACAAAAGTCCAGCCTTGATCCTTCTTCCCCCCATTCCCGCATCCACCAACGCAATTCGTGCGGGTCCCTTGGCCAATCCCCGCAGACACGCCATCCCCAGGGAATCTTTCGTCTTTCGCACTAATTCCACCTGGATTCTACGCCCTCCCGCCCAACTTGAACTTAAACTTCAACTTAAATAAGTCTTACTTAAACAAGTTCTCGAAAAAACCTGCGGCATCCTGAATCACGCCAGTCGGAACTCCAAACCCATCTGCAATTTTCGAAACGTCCATCCCCATTTGTTGGGCGAGTTGCACCATGTTTCTAATGACCGCCGTTGTCGCGCGGGAGCTGATTTCGTTGGAAATTCGTGCGGCAATCTCCGATGCCGTGGCCCCGTTGGCCCCACCCAAATTACTCATCCGGATGTCTCCCAGATCCAAATTTCCCGCTTTGACGATTCCCGACATCCGCACATCCAGTTTCACATTCTTCAACACAAAGGAATCGATCCGGATCTTTTTCGCCTTCCCCTCTTTTGCACCTTTGGGTTGGGCCGAACGCTCGTTCACCTGCGCCTCCAGCGCCTTCATGTTGTTCTTTTTGCCGCTCCCTTCAAAAAGAATGGAGACCTTCTCCATCTCCACCGTCTTGATCCGAATCACGGGGCCGGTCACCGAACCGATATCCAGCGTGACCTTACCCTGTTGAATGCTGAGGAGTTCGTCATTACTGAATCCCTTGGGATTCCCCATGCGGAAATCTTTCAGCAACCCGTCTCCCCTCGTCAGTTCGATCCGAAGGCTCCCCAAATGGACGGAAACACCGGTGGCATCCTCGGTGGCCTTAACCACAGCACTTCGCACGAGCCAATCCTTGCTGTTGTAGAGAAACATCATGCCAGCCACGGCCGCCAAGGCCGCTAAGACGATCAAATAACGGGGGAATTTCATAAGTTGCTATCCTGTCCCTGATCGCCCCCCTTCTCAATCCCAAACAATCCTCGCTCTTGCCCCGAAAGTTGCTATTTTGGAATTTTTATGGCCGATCTAAAACTCAGAAATATTGCTATTATTGCCCACGTCGA
>CAIVGD010000198.1 GCA_903905395.1 uncultured Verrucomicrobiota bacterium | reverse complement strand
TCCTCACACTTCTTGGCCGCATCCCGCATCTCCGAAGCCACCGCTCCAAAAAGTTGCACCGCCCAGGGCCGATCATCCGGCGAAGTGGCCACCAGTTCCAGCGCCCGCCGATTTTTCTCCAGTAAAGAACGGGCGTTCACCAGATCGGTCGTCACCAATCCACATCCCCCAATTTCCCTCACCACCCGACGAAACGGCAGATTGGTGTAACCGGCCAACGGGGAAAGACAGAGGGGAGTAGCCAATTTCAGAGTCCCGATACGCAATGTCATAAGGATCCCCTGCTCACTTGCCAAAGTTGTCCTGCATCCTCCACGTTCCGGGCCTCCGGAGAAGGGATCTTTTCCTTTCGATTGGCGTAATATCCTCCCTGTGTGGGACGTTTTTCCCGAGATGCCAACCAGACCGCCGTGTCGGCTCCTTTCTCGTTGGAACGCCCGAACCATTTTTTCAACCAAAGAAAAGTGATACCGGCCCACCCCCTGTTTTTGTCCCCCAGCGATGAATTCACCAACCCCGGATGCATCGCGCAAATTCGTATCTTCGAATCCCCCAGCCGCCTCGCCTGCTCGGCCACGTAAAGGAGATTCGTTAATTTAGTCAGGCAATAGGATCTCCACCCGTTCCACTTTTTCTCCCCTTGTAAATTATCCCATTGTAGCTTGCCCAATCGATGGGCTTCGGAAGCGGTGCAAATAATCCGCGGATCTTCCGATTTCTCCAACAGCAGAAAGAGGGCTTGTGTAAGATCAAAATAAGCGAGGTGATTCATCGCCCAAGTTCGCTCCAACCCCTCAGCCGTTACCACCCGCTCGGTGAAGTATCCACCGGCGTTATTCCACAACACATCCACCTGCGGTTCCGTGGTTATCAGCGTCCGCGCCAACTCAGCGACCTGCTTTCGCGAGCTCAGATCCGTCAGGTGAATTGTCACCCGACTAGCCCCGGCCGTTCGGCAGGCTGTCGCCGTATCTTCCAGTCTGCCTAAATCGCGACCCACGAGGATGAGATCTGCTCCAGCCCGTGCCAGTTCGAGCGCTCCCGCCCGACCGATTCCCCGGGTGGCTCCGGTGATCAGGCAGACTTTGCCGTGCATGGATCGTGTGGTTTTGGACATTCCCGGAGTGTAGCCGTTTTGCCTGGGCAAAGGTAGTGGGGTCTGACCCTACCTCTGACCCTAGGTCTGTCCCCAGGTCTGTCCCTAGAACGCCTGCGTCGATTTTCCAAAGTTCATCGTCCAGCTGGGCGGCCTCGGAGATGCCGCCGCTACCTTGGCGCTCAAACTTCAAAAACCGGAAACAACTGTGGGGCGTCCATGCGTGGGCGCCATCTGAATTTAATTCGTACGGCGGGTGAAACTTGAAGCCAGACGGCGGGCAGGATGCCCGCCCTACATCGCGCACGGGTTGTCACCTGGAGCCATGGGGATTCGAACCCCAGACCTCCTCAATGCCATTGAGGCGCTCTACCAACTGAGCTATGACCCCGAGAAAACAAAAATATAAAGGAAAAAACAGTTCGCGCCAAGGCAAACCCTTGGCTTGCGGAATCCCCTCACCCTGATCATTCTTTACCAATGAACCGAATTCTTATCCTCGCCCTGTTTGCCAACCTCGCCCTCACCTCCTGTCAGCAGGCTCCTCCGGGATCCGATGCCGAAGACGAACGGAACCCATTTTTTCGCCAGGCCAGCAAGGATGTGGCCGACTTGAATTACCCTGCCGCCATCAAACAGTTTGAAAAAGCGGTGGCGGTCAACTCGAACGTGGTCAAAGCTTACCTGCAAATCGGTCTGCTCTATGGTGACAAACTCGGTGATCCCATCAGTGCCATATATTTCTACCAGAAATATCTCGAGGCCCGGCCGAATGCGGCTGAGCGCGAGGAGGTGGTCGCGGCCATGGAAAAAGCGAAGATCGATTTTGCTCTCAGTCTGACCAACACCGGCATCCAGAATGCCGCCGAGATCGCCCGGATGAGCAAGGAGAACGTGGATTACAAACAGCAGATCACCCAACTCCAAGGGACGCTCGCCGCCAAGGAAGCCCAGCTCGCCCAGATGGCCGGGGCCGCCACTCCACCAAAGGCCACCGCCGTCGTGCCTGCGACCCCTGCCACCCCTCCGTCCACCGCGCCAGCCCCAGAGAAGAAAGCGACCGCCAAAATCATGCCCGCCAGATCCACCGCATCCAAGCCGGTTGAGCCAACAACCACCAAAACGGATATCCCTTCCGTGCCTGCTGCCACTCCCCCTGCTGCCCCCGCAGAGGCCGCCGCACCCTCGGCAGACGCCAAGCAACATACCATCGGAAAGGGCGACACGCTCTGGAAGCTGGCCAAAAAATATTACCCAGCCTCGCTCGATCTCAACGAGGAGATCGCAAAAATCAAGGCCGCCAACCCCGGCCTCGATGACCGTAATCTGAAAATCGGAACACTCATCACAATCCCATGAACCGACCCCGCTCTTTTTCCGAAGATCAGCCGAACCTCCCCCTGCCAAGCGGTACCGCCATCGAGGGCATTGGGGCTGAACTCCAGCAGAGCCAACATGAACTGATCCAGCTCCAGCGCCAACAGCAGGAGTTGGAACAGCGCAAACGCCAGCTCGAGGAACTAAACACGCGGCGTTTAGAACTTCTACAAGGCCAAAGGGAGATCCGAGACAGCCTGCTACGCGCCGTGGTCATTCTGGAACGGGCGGAAGCCCAAAGCCGCAAGGAAGTGGAGCAGATGCACGAGACCCGCCAAGTGTTCAGTGAACAGTTGGGGGAGATCAACAACATCGATCCTTCGGAGTGGTCCGCCGCAGGTATCGAGGAGGAACTTTCCAAAGCCTTGGCCAAGGTGGATCAAGCTCAAGCGATTTACACGCAATCCCGGGCAAAGCTGGACGCTCTCCGGGGCCGCGATCTCGAACCCTCACTTGCTGAAGATAATTCTGAACTGGGTCAATCGGGCACCACCTCATCCGACTCTTTTGTATCCAATTTCACGCGTGGCCTCGCTTTCAACCTCCCCCTCATTCTTGCAATTCTGGCCGGGTTGGTGATTTTTGAAATTCTGAAGTAGCCGGGACGGCTCGGCGCCCGCAGTTGCGGGACCCGCTATCAGGAATCAATCCGGATGGCGGGCAGAATGCCCGCCCTACATCGCGCACGGGTTTGAACTTTCCACCGCCCCTTCAGGGCGGACACGATTTGCTTACTCTTTCCGGTGGTTCTCACCACCGGCTAATCTCCACGCCCCCTCCGGGGGCAGTTCCCAGTCGCCAGTAATCAAAAATCATTCTCCCCTTAATCCCTGAATCCCTTTTCCCCTCTCCCCACTTTACTTATCCCCAACCGGGGTGAACAGGTTCGCGCGCAAGGCTTGCCCCCATGAGGAAATGTTTTTCAAATGAACGGATGCACCTTCCCGGTTTTAAACGAGATCCCATTCGCGAGGAGTTGCGGCGGATCTCACGGGAATCCTCCCGCTTAGGTCAAACGACCCGCCGGTTGGTCGAGGAAGCCTCCGCCGTTCCATCTGGAAGATACCGCCCAATCTCCTCTGTCTCGCCAGCCTCCCAAGTGAGGTCCACCCCAGTCCTCCTGGTGGAGGGCCGACGCGCTCGACGCAATGTGGTCATAGCGGCCGTAGCGGCGCTGATCTTGGCCTGGGTTCTCTTCCTTCTGGTGGCGAACTGGTCCGCCTGACAGAACCTTACTTTTTCTTTTCGACCTTGGCGGGTTTGGTTGGCTTGGCGTCCTTCACTGCTTTGACTTTTTCCTTCGTGCCGGCCACCTCAATCTCCGCTTCGGGCAACGGCCGCACCACCCACTCCAGCAGGGCGATCGGAGCCGCGTCACCAAAACGAGGGCCTAGCTTTAGGATCCGCGTATACCCGCCCGCCCGATCCTTAAACCGGGGGGCGATTTCCGCGAACAGCTTGTGGACGAGATCGGTCTCGTGGAGGGCCGCAATCGCCTGACGGCGGTGATGCAGAGTCCCCTTCTTACCGAGGGTGACCAGCTTCTCCGCGACTGGCCGCGCGGCCTTCGCCCGGGCCACCGTGGTCCGCACGCGCTCATGCCGGATGAGCGAGCCGACCAGATTGGCCAGCATGCTGTCGCGGTGTTGGGACGTACGCCCCAGCTTAAGAGTGTTCCGACGGTGTCTCATGCCTGGCCATTCGTCCCGACAGCTTCGATGGGGGCCACCGGAACAGTCAGGAGGGATGCGTCAAATTTCATCCCCAAGGAAAGACCCAGCGAGGTCAGCTTGTCCTTGATCTCGTTGAGCGACTTCTTTCCGAAGTTGCGGTACTTGAGCATCTCCGCCTCGGACTTGAGAGCGAGAGCACCGACCGTGGTGATATTCGCGTTGTTCAGGCAGTTCGCCGCGCGGACGGAGAGTTCAATCTCGTTCACGCTCATGGCGAGAAGCTTCTTCAGCGCGGTGTTCTCCACAGGGGCTTCGAACTTCACCTCTTCAAACTCAATCGGCTCCTTGTCAAAGTTGGCAAAGATATCGAGATGATGCCGAAGAATGCCTGCGGAATGCAGTAGAGCCTCATCCGGAGTCAAACGCCCATCGGTCCACAACTCGAGGACCAGCTTGTCGTAATCGGTCCGCTGACCGACCCGGGTATTCTTCACTTCGTACTTCACCTTTTTGACCGGCGAGAAGAGGGAATCCACGGGGATAAGCCCGATGGGCGAATCCTCACGCTTGTTCTCTTCCCACGTCGCATACCCACGACCGACGCGGATTTCGAGTTCGGCCTCGAACTTTGTCTTTTTATCGAGGGTGCAGATGACTTCCTTCGGATTGAGCACTTCCACTCCGGCATCGAGTTCGATATCGGCGGCAGTGACCGCCCCTTCCTTATTCACCTTCAAAGTGAGTAAGCGGGGTTCCCGATTCGGGAGTTTGAATTTCAGCTTTTTAAGATTGAGGACGATCTCGGTGAGATCTTCGACCACATTATCGATCGTGCTGAATTCGTGTTGGACGCCATGGATTTTGACGCTGGTGATGGCCGCTCCCTCGAGGGAACTGAGGAGCACGCGGCGGAGGGAGTTGCCGAGGGTGTGGCCGTAGCCGGCCTCGAAGGGCTCCGCGGTGAATTTTGCGTAAGTTTCGGTGGCGCTATCTTCATCCTTCTGCAGGCGGTTAGGTAGTTCGAATCGTCCAAGTCGTAGTGGCATAGTCTTTTCTCTCTTTCCGGCCGGGTTACCCCTGCCCCGCTACCTGGGAAAGGGACCGACGGCCGTGGCTGATGTTGTTTGTTCTCACCGCCGGTAGCGGGCGATGAAAGGGATAAGAGTTACGACCTCGAGTATAACTCCACGACCAACTGTTCATTGGCCACAGGGTTGAGTTCCTCGCGGGTCGGAATCCGAGTCAGTTTTCCTTGAAAAATCTCTTTGTTCAGAGTGAGCCAATCCGGGATCGGACGAATCTGGGTCGTCTCCAACCCGCGTGTGCCGAGTTGGCGTGATTTGGGATTATCCCTCACCTCAATCACATCTCCGGCGCGACAGCCGTAACTGGGAATCGTAACCTTGCGTCCGTTCACCGCAATGTGGCCATGGGAAACCATCTGCCTGGATGAACGCCGGGTCGCGCTGAAGCCCAGGTGATCCACGATGCTGTCTAGGCGCGTCTCGAGAAGTTGCAGAAGTTTCTCCCCGGTGACGCCGCGGCTTTGGACAGCTTTTTGGTAGTAGAGGCGAAATTGTTTTTCTAGAATTCCGTAGCTGTACTTCATCTTCTGTTTTTCGCCCATGGCGATGGCGTAGTCGGATTGTTTGCGGCGGCCCTTCGCCCCGTGAACTCCCGGGGGGAAGTTCCGGCGTTCGAGGGCCTTGGACGGACCGAAAATCGGTTGGCCAAAACGGCGGTTGATCTTGTCGCGGGATCCTGTGTAGCGGGCCATAAAAAATTCTCCTTACACGCGCCGAGCTTTGCGCATGCGGCAACCATTGTGGGGTACGGGGGTGACATCCCGGATTGTGCTCACCTCAAGACCGACGGCCTGAAGGGCGCGCACGGCCGATTCACGGCCCATCCCAGGGCCTTTCACGCGAACCTCAACCTCTTTGACCCCGTGGGCCATAGCTTGCCGACTGGCGTCCTGCGCGACCACCTGGGCCACGTAGGCTGTGGATTTCTTGGAACCGCGAAATCCCATTTTCCCGGCACTCGACCAGGAGATGACGTTCCCCTTGAGGTCGGTGATGGAAACCACGGTGTTATTAAAAGTAGCCAGAATGTGGGCGACAGCGTTGTGAATCTGCTTCGCCCCCTTGATCTTCGGAATCTTGACCTTGGAAGCGTCTTCGAGGCCATCCAGCGTGAGACTTTCCGGAGACAAAATAACTTCGGCCTTGGGAGCTTCCTTACCTCCCGAAGATTTGCCACCTTTTGCGCCTTTCCCTTTTTTCGCCTTGCCACCTTCCGGATGCGCGGCTTTCGGATGGGCTGCTTTTGCTTTCCCCTCCTCGGCTTTCGCCGCATGGGACTTGGGTTCGGGCTTATTTTCGTTTTCGCTCATTGCAATCAGGTCTTGGCGGCTTTGGTGTCCTTACTGCGGATCACACCGACCGTCTTCCTAGGGCCCTTGCGGGTCCTGGCATTTGTAGAAGTACGTTGACCACGGACGGGGAGACTTTTCCGGTGACGAATGCCTCGATAGCAATTGATCGTCTGCAGGCGTTTGAGATTCTGCTGGGTATCACGGCGAAGATCGCCCTCGATGAGAAAACGATTTCGTTGGATGACTCCGATGATGCGATTGATCTGCTGATCTGTCAGGTCCTTCGCGCGGAGTTCGCTGGGAATTTCCGCTTCTTCAATCACTTGGCGGGCCCGAGTCGATCCGATTCCGTAAACGTAGCGCAGGCTGTATTCAGCTTTCTTTTCCCCGGGAATATCGACACCTAAAACGCGCGGCATAATTTTAAATCAGCCCTGTCTCTGCTTCAAACGGGGATTCTTCTTGTTGATGATATAGATACGACCACGACGACGGACGACTTGGCAGTCGCTGGTGCGGCGTTTGATAGATGCTCTAACTCTCATAATATGGGCAGCCAAATACCTTATCAAAAGGCTTGGTCTTGGCAAGCCCCTTTCTCTCAAAGATATCGCCTGAAATGCCCATTCCCTGCTCTCACCCCCCCTTTTTCCACCTATGAAAGCACATATAAACCCCTGACCCTCCTCTGACCCCAAGAAACCAGCGAAAGAATCGTTCTGATTTAGGCGGGGAGGGCGGGAGAGGCTGTGGGAACTCGAACTTCCGATTCCGTCAAAATCTCCGGATCCCCCTCCGTGATCAAAACCACATGTTCAAAATGGGCCGAATCGCGCCGGTCCGCCGTCACCGCCGTCCACCCGTCCTTGAGGATCCGGACTTCACCGATCCCCTCGTTGACCATCGGTTCAATCGCCAGAGTCATTCCCGGACGGAGAATCGGACCCGTGTTGGCTCGGCCAAAATTGGGAATCTGGGGATCCTCGTGCAGTTTTCGGCCCACCCCATGCCCCACAAACTCCTTCACCACACTGTACCCAGCGCTCTTCACAGTCCGCTCAACGGCATTACAGATGTCGCCCAACCTGGCCCCACCCCTCGCCGCCTGAATCCCAGCCATGAGTGAGGCCTGAGTCCGTTCCAATAACTTTTGCCTGGATGGTGTGATCGCACCCACTCCCACCGTGGTGGCCGTATCACCAACCCAACCATTTAAAATTATCCCCACATCCAATTTCACGACATCGCCATAGGCCAACCGCCTCGGCCCGCCAATCCCATGGACGACTTCCTCATTTACGGAAATACAAAGTTGTCCTGGAAATTTTCGGTAGCCGAAAAACGCACTCCGTGCTCCGTACTTGGCGATGACCTCCGCCGCCCATCGGTCCACCTCTCCTGTCGTGAGCCCGGGTTCCAAACGGAGAACCAGCTCATCGAGGACTTTTCGAGCAAGCCGGCAACTAGCCCGCATCCCCACGACTCCCGCCGCATCCTTGATCGGAATGATCGGCATGGCCCCTGGGGCCCTAGCGAAGCGAGATGAGAATGCCGCCGAGTGCGATGATCGCGATGATCACCAACAGCCAGGCAATCTGCCGCTCGGAGATCGCATTGGAAGTGCCACCCGGACCGCTGACACTCCGACCTTTGATTCGCCCTTTTTTGAGGAAGCCATCATAGTGGCGTTGTAGAAGATAGGTTTCGGCTTGCCGCATGGTGTCGAGCATGACGCCGACGATAATGAGGAGCCCCGTCCCTCCGAAAAACTGGGCGGTGATGCTCGGGACTCCCAGGAAGTTTTGCACCAGCATGGGGAGTACCGCCAATCCCGTTAGAAAAATTGCCCCCGCGAACGTCAACCGAGTCATGGAGTAGTCGAGGAACTGGGCGGTCGTTTCTCCGGGACGAACACCAGGGATAAAGCCCCCGTGGCGCTTCATGTCATCCGCGATTTGTATCGGGTTGAAAACCATGGCCACCCAGAAGTAGGAGAAGAAAAAAATCATACTCGCATAGAGGACGTAGTGGAGGGAGCCGCTGGCGAGTGCGGCTGAGATACGGTTCGCGACAGGCGATCCCGGGAAAAGAAATCCGAGAATGCTCGCTGGGAAAAGGAGAATGGCATTGGCAAAGATGATCGGCATCACACCCGCATAATTCACCTTGAGTGGAAGAAAGGATGTTTGGCCTCCGTAAACGCGGTTCCCCCTAACCTGCTTGGCGTACTGGACACTGACTTTCCGGAGTGCCTGAGTCAGGGCAATGGTCGAGGCAATCACGAGGAAAAGGAAGGCGAGGAGAAGAAAGAGGACGAATGGGCTGATCGGCTCCCGTCCGCTGCCAGCCGGAGGCACGAAGACCTGCCAGCCCGCGACGAGTCCGGCGGGGAGACGGGCGACGATGCCGATTGTGATGATGAGTGAAATCCCGTTGCCGATCCCCTTCTCGGTTATCTGTTCTCCGATCCACATGAGAAGCATGGTGCCGGCCGTCAGGGTGATGACGGTGATGATACGAAAGCCGAGACCGGGTTCGGTGACGAGCGGACCCAACCGCTGTATGATCTGATCGATTCCTGCGAAGATCGGGATTCTCGATGGGTTCTCAAAGCTAACCGCGAGGAGGTAGCCTTGGACCCCACAAAGGATGAGGGTGCCATAACGTGTGTATTGCGTGATTTTTTGGCG
>CAIVGD010000197.1 GCA_903905395.1 uncultured Verrucomicrobiota bacterium | reverse complement strand
TGCCGGAGTTTTCGCATTCATGGTGGAGGTGTCTTTGGTCCTTTTCCTTGTCGCCATCGCCATGATCTTCTTTTTCAAAGAGACCCCCAGCCGGCTGGTCTTTGTCCTTTTCGTGCCGCTCTTTTCATCCCTTCTGGCACTCCGCGAACAACTATTCTACCAGGTCTGCCAAGCCCGACGACGCGCGGGACAATACTCGGTCAACCTCTTGCTCGTCACCGACTCCGAGCCAAGCGCGGAGCGCTGGGCCAATCTTTTTTCCGACTCTGCGACGGCGGCGAGACTCGCCCGGTTCATCCATCCCGGAAAAACCACCTTGGAAGACTTTGTCCAAGCCTTGCACAAGGAATCCGCCGGCATCGTGCTCTTTGAAGTCGATTCATCCCACCTGCCTTGGGCGGTCAAGGCCATCCAGGCGTGCGAGGAAGAAGGTGTCGAGGCTTGGCTCAGCACCAGTTTCGTAGGCGCCCAGATCGCGCGGGCCCACTTCGAGGATATCTTGAATCGCAACCTGCTCGTCTTCCGTACCACCCGGGCTGGCACCTGGAAATCTATCGTCAAGGTGATCTTCGACCGGGTGGCAAGCACCCTTCTGCTCACCCTCTTATCCCCCGTTTTCGCGATCATCTGGATCGCCATCAAGCTCGAGTCCCCCGGCCACGCATTTTTCCGCCAGAGGAGAAGCGGACGGCACGGCGAACCTTTCACCATGTTCAAGTTCCGCACCATGCATACCGATGCCGAAATGCGCCACGCCGAGCTGATCACCCTCAACGAAATGAGCGGACCCGTCTTCAAAATCAAAAATGATCCGCGGGTGACCAAAGTCGGCAAGATCCTCCGCTTCACTTCCCTCGATGAACTTCCCCAACTCATCAACGTTTTTCTCGGTAATATGAGCCTCGTCGGCCCACGCCCCTTGCCGACCTACGAGACCCTCTCCATGACCGCCAACGCTCAGCGCCGCCGCCTCAGTGTCTCCCCAGGCATAACCTGTCTCTGGCAAATCTCCGGGCGTAACGACGTGAAGGACTTCTCCGATTGGGTCCGGCTCGATCTCGAATACATCGACCAATGGTCCCTCATGTTGGATATTAAAATCCTCCTCCGCACCATCCCCGCCGTTCTCTTCGGTCGCGGCGCCCGCTGACTCAAATCCGACTCCCATCATCCACCTAGGCGTCCTCGGAGATGCCGCCGCTACCTTCGCTCTCAATTCTCAGCTCTTCCGACTTCAAATTAATCTTAAACTTCAACTGGGGACGGCGTCCGCCGCGTCCACCTTCGCACTTTCTATCTTACCTATGGTAAGATGCGGACCATGCCCCTGCTCCCACTCCTGCTCGATACCCCAGTCGCGGAATGGAACCTACCTCCCGACCAACCTTGGCGCGAAAAACAGATCCGCGCTTGGATCCTCCAACGCTTCGTCTCCTCCTACGATGAAATGACCGATCTCTCCGCCCCCCAGCGCTCCTCCCTCGCCTCCCGCTTCCGCCTCCGCGCCGCCGAGCCCGCCCGCATCCAAGGCTCGGAGGATACGACCCGAAAATTCCTTTGGAAACTTGGTGACAGCTCTTTCGTTGAGTCGGTCCTCATCCCAGCCAATCTTGGAAAATCTGGAAACCGCAGCACCCGCCTCACCCTTTGCGTATCCAGTCAGGTCGGTTGCGCTTATGGTTGCCGCTTCTGCGCCAGCGGACTCGATGGCTGGCGCCGTAACCTCACCGCCGCCGAAATCGTCGGCCAAGTCCTCGAAGCCGCCCGCATCGCCGGGCGCCGACCCGACAACGTTGTCTTCATGGGCATGGGAGAACCCCTAGCCAATCTTCCCAATCTCCTTTCTGCCATCGACCTCCTAATCTCCCCCGCTGGCATCGGCATGGGCGCCCGCCACGTAACCATCTCCACCAGCGGACTCGCCCCCCAGATCGAAGAACTAGCCCATCACCCCCTTCAATTCCGCCTCGCCCTTTCTCTCCACGCCGCCAGCGACGAGATCCGCGACAAAATAATGCCGGTGAACCGCCGTTACCCCCTGGATCAGCTCCTCGCCGCCTGTGACACTTTTATCCAAGCCAGAAAGAAAATGATTTTCTTCGAATACATTCTTCTCGCCGGAATCAACGACACTCCCGAACAAGCCCGCCTGCTGGCCCAACACGCCAAGCGTCTCCACGCTAAAGTGAATCTGATTCCTTACAACAAAGTCGAAGGCTTGCCCTACGAACGCCCCGAAGAGGACGCCATCCACCTCTTCTGCCGGACTCTCCTCCACGCCGGAGTCCGAGCCACCGTCCGCCGCGAAAAAGGGAACGACATCGATGCCGCCTGCGGCCAACTGCGCCTACGGGAAGAAAAAACTGCTCCGCCCGCCATCCGCATTGAATCCTGATGGCGGGCAGGATGCCCGCCCTACAGTTGTTTTGTAATTTGAGCCTGCCAGCTAGGCGGCCTCGGAGATGCCGCCTCTACCTTAG
>CAIVGD010000196.1 GCA_903905395.1 uncultured Verrucomicrobiota bacterium | reverse complement strand
TTTCACGTTCGAGTTATCCGAATTGCTGTTAGGGTCATAGTCGCCGTTCGGCAGCTTATGCGACGAACTCTCGCGCATGCTCCGCCCCTCATGCGGCTTGGCCAAATCTACCAGCGACTGCGCCCACGCCCCCGCCGAAAATGAAAGGAACGCAATCACGAAGCAAACGAAGCGTAGTTCAAAGTTTCGAGTTGAAAGTTCCGAGTTCATAGTCCCTTTATCCTCCCTGTTAGGATTAAGCGGTGATCCCGTCATTGCGAGGAGTCTTCGAGTAGAGTAGGGAGGGTGTTACCCCTCCCCCTCGTCAAACCGGACGTGCGGTTTTCCCGCATCCGGCTTTCCTGAAGATAGTCAGCCTCAAGCATGCACAGGTTTTCCTTGTTTTCGGGCTGAGATTCGTAGTAGGCCCTTCCGCTGGAAGTACCGGTAATAGGTCACTCCTTGGGGAAGCTTGTGGGGGCGTTGGCTGCGCCGGCGCAGATGATGCACCAGGCGCTCATGCACAAAGTAGTCCATCTTCCGAAAAGCTTCACGGTGCTCGCCGTGCTGGAAATACTGCGCCCAGCCACGGAGGGTCCCGTTGAGGTCGGCGATAAGACTTGCGACGGGTTTGAAGTTGTACTTGCGGCTGGTCATCTCCCGTACTTTGTCTTTCAGGCGGACAATGGATTTTTTCGAGGGGGTCTCCCGCACGAGCGCGTCGCCTCGGACAGCGCCGTACCGGAATGTGTAGCCCAAAAAGTCCAGGCTCGCGTCCGGCTCGCGCGCCAAATCCACCACCCGCGTTTTCGCGCGGTTAAGTTCCAAACCGAAGCGTTGCTCCAGCTTCTCCTCAATAAAGCCCACCAACCGTTCGCCTTGATAGCGGGCCAGCACCACGAAATCGTCCGCATACCGCACCAGCTTGGCATTGGCCCAGTGGGCAGGGCCATCCTCACGGTGAAAAGCATGATCGAACCAGTGCAGATACAGGTTGGCCAGCAAGGGTGAAATGATTCCGCCTTGCGGCGTCCCTTTATCGTTGCGGTGGTACCGGGGTTGGCCCGTCCCGTCCTGCGGAGGCTCGCACACCGGCGCTTCCAGCCACAGCCGAATCAGCTTCAGCATGTGCCGGTCCGATAGCCGATGTTCGAGACACTTCATCAGGTTGTCGTGCGGTATCGAGTCGAAGTACCCTTTCAAATCGGCGTCGTAGACGGCGCTATAGCCTTGCTGCAAATACTGACGGATCACCGTCAGCGCGTCGTGGGCCGAACGTCCCGGACGAAACCCATAGGAACAATCCTTGAAGTACGCCTCGAATATCGGCTCCAAAATCAGCAACGACGCCGTCTGCACCACCCGGTCGCGCACCGTCGGAATGCCCAGCGGACGCATGGTCCCGTTCGCTTTCGGAATGTAGACCCGCCGGACCGCTTGGGGCCGGTAGGTCTTTTGGCGTAGCGTTTTTTGCAGTTCCCGCAGGAACGAAGCCACGCCGCCGGGAGATTCTTCAATGGAGGCAAGGGTCACCCCATCGACTCCCGCGGACCCTTGGTTGGCGCGCACCTGTTTCCAGGCCGCCTCCAGCACGTCCATTCGCCACACATGGCCATACAACGAATAAAACCGAAACCTCGGCTCCTGCTCGGCCTTTCGGCCCAGCTTCTGTCTCAAAAGAGAGAGTTTCAACGGCAAATCCGTTTCACGCCACAGGATCTCCTGGGCGCTAAACAGCTCGCCTTGTTCCGTAGTAGGTCCTTCCAAT
>CAIVGD010000195.1 GCA_903905395.1 uncultured Verrucomicrobiota bacterium | reverse complement strand
TCCATGTAATCCTGCGGCGAATGAGTCAGGATCATATCAGGCTGAATTTTACGAATGACCGATCCTACTTTCTCCACGGATGCTTTGTCGTAAAAGATTTCGAGATCCTCAAAAAGCGGGGGATGGCCGGTGCCGCCGGCGAGGGCCGCAGAGGCATGCGCCTCCTGCCAACGACAGGCAATTGTTTCCTGTCGCGAAAGATCGTGGGAACCACAGCACCCGTTGGCGAGGTTCCAGAGATGAATATCACAACCCGCATCTTTCAGACGCAGGAGTGTCCCCGCCATCATGAATTCGATGTCGTCCGGGTGGGCTGCGGCGGCAAGGACGATCATGCAATCAAAGGGCAAAAATGGCGTCCATCGCCCTCGAGGTTGTGTGAATTAGCACCTCGGGACAGTGTTTGTAAAACGGCACGGGTGGAATCATCTCGGCGGCGACCCATCCATCGTAACCCACATTGCGCAGAGCTCCCACCACCGCAGGCCAGTTCACATCCCCGGAGAGAAGGTCGCAGAACCCATCGACCGTTGCCACATTGCGCCGGTAATCCTTGAAGTGAACGCGCTTGATTCGCCGTCCGAGAATTTCGATCCAGTGCTCCGGATAGCCGAATGCCAGAGTGTTTGCTACGTCAAAATAAACTCCGACATTTTTACTACCGAACTGGTCCACAAACCCGCGCATTTCGATAGGGCTGAGCAGAAATTTGTTCCAAACGTTTTCTACCGCGATAGTGACCTCGGCCTTTTCGGCGGCGGGAAGCGCGGCTTTAATGAAAGCCGTCGCGCGTTCATACGCGAGGTCGTAGCGCACGGTTTCCGCGCCCGGAATGAAATCCACCCCAACCGCACCGGGGACCACTAAGATCGTGTCGATGCCTAAAATCTGCGCACATTCGATCTGCCGGTGCAGAATCTTTTGCGCCTTGTCCCGCACCGCCGGATCCGCACTGGCGGCATTGGCGCCCCAGTAGAGAAAAGACATAAGGCCGCTGAGTTCGAGACTGTGCTTTGCCGCGAGAGCGCGGAACGCTTTGAGTTCCTCCTTGGTGCTTTTAAGATTTACGGGGCCGTCCTCGCTGAGGTCGATCTCAAATCCCTTGAACCCAGCCTTCTTGGCTAGGATAAGTTTTTCTTCAATGCTCCAGTTTCCGTAAAAACAACAAATGCCGACAGATTTTTTCATATGGATGGTGGTTTGGTGTGTTGGGTGTGCGGAGGAATTCGGAACGATTTTCTTGGTTGGTTAAAGTTTGACCGTCCGTCCGGTTGCGGCGGATCTAATTTCAGAGAGCGTGGTGGCAAGAGATTCCGATGCTTGATCTGCAGTAGCGATTTTCGGGGCGCGCCGCCGCTGCAGGCAGGAGAGGAAGGTGGCCAACTCGTTGTAATAACCACCGAGAGAAGAGAGATTGCCCACGCCGGTCGAGGATTCGCCCGCGCCGGGATTCGTATAAGGCAGAGACTGCTTATTCCCGTCTCCGATTGTCACCGTCAGCGTAGGGCTGGCCCCGCTATCGAACTCGACAGCCCCCCGCTCGAAGACCGCCTGAAACGCCATCTGGAATCCCCACTTTTTCGGGTAATTCCATCCGCCCTCGGCAGTCACGGCCACGTTTTTGAAATGGTAGGTCGTGAAAATGTGGTCCCAACCAGAAACCCCACGCGAAGCGCGGGAGGTAACCGCATCCGGCTTCCCAAGCAGATGGTGGACATAGTCCGTGTCATGGATATGAAGATCCAGCGCCGCGCCCCCGGAACGGGCCTCTTTGAGTATCCAATGATCGACGCTGTGCATCGGCAGGCCGGAGCGCCTTTGCATGGAGAGGCTCAGTAATTTGCCCGCTTTTAGGGATTTCACGAAAGCTTCAAAAGCCATGTACTCCGGCCAGAATCGCATGCATTGCCCAACTTGAAAAAAGACTCCAGTTTTTTTTGCGGCCGCCGCGATTTTTCGTCCTTCTTCTTTCGTAAGTGTGAGAGGTTTTTCGCAGAAGACATGTTTTTTGGCCGCGATGGCCTTCAACGCGAAGGTGGCATGCAGATCGGTCGGCAGGCAGACGTCCACGACATCCACCTCGCAGGATTGGAGCATTTCTTCAAGCGTGCCAAATACAGCGGCTTCGATGCCGAGCTTCACGAGGTCGCGTTTGGCCTTGGCTCGTTGATTGTCCACGACTGCCACAAGCCTCGCATCGCGGAGTTGCGCGTAGATTTGGGCGTGCATGGTTCCCATGAAGCCCAGTCCGACGATGGCAATTTTTTGCATGATGATTTATTTATGGGTTGAGAAGTTTTCCCGTGGCGGCGGACTCGATCTCGGCGAGCACCACACGCAACGATTCGGTGGCATGTTCGCCGGTGCTCATGGCAACTGGCACTCCGCGTTCGAGGTAGTCAACGAAATAGGCAAGTTCCTGATAATATCCACCGAGGAGAGTAATGTTCCCGCCAGTCTCCACGGAGAGGCATTCAATCTGCGGGAGATCAACGGGCACCGGGGGCATGGAACCGATAGTGAGAGTCAGGGACGGCTGCGCCCGCGAGTCAAAATCCAGCGCCGCATGTTCAAAAAGAGCGGAGAACCTCATCTGGAATCCCCATCTTTCCGGATAGTTCCAAGCCCCCTCCGCCGTCACCACGGTCTCCCCATAACCGTATTGCGTGGTGATGCTGCTCCAACCGGTCTTGTCGCGAATGCCTCGCGAGGTAACTGAGTGCGGCAGTCCGAGCAAATGGACAAGAAAATCGGTGTCGTGAATATGAAGATCGAGCGCTGCGCCGAGACAACGCTCCGGCTGGTTGACCCAATCACCGATGCTGTAACCGGGGCGACCTGCGTGGCGACCCATCGACAAAGAGAGCAGGCGACCCTGCTCGCCGGAATCTATGATACGCTTCAGCTCGACATATTCCGGCCAGAAGCGAATGCAATGGCCTACCATTAGTTGCCTGCCTGCTTCCCGTGCGCCCGCAGTCATCGCCCGCGCATCCTCCATAGTGAGCGCGATGGGCTTCTCACAAAAAACATGCATCCCGCTCTCAAAGGCTTGGAGGGCGGTGCTTCGGTGCAGATCTGTCGGAAGGCAGATATCGGCCACGGAAAAATCTCCCTGCGCGGCGGCCGTGGCGAAATCGGTAAAAACCGGCACCTCCTCCAGGCCGCATGAACGAAGGGATGCTCGTACAGCCTCCCCACGCGAGTCCACCACCGCGCCCACCATGGCATTGGGCAGCAGGCGGTAAACGCTGCCATGCGTCGCTCCCATGAACCCGCATCCGATCAGGACGATCCGTTGCATAAGCGGGTTTGTAACATTCAGAAATTGTTACTTCAAGCGGATACTTCAGCTCTGCCTCCGCGCTGGTTAGGAGGTCGCTCCAGAGATAAAGGTCGGAGGCAACGTGACCCGCCGCAAATCCCCGCTGACAGCCATCCGAGCGGCCTGCTCGCCCATTTTCCGGAAATCGAACCCAGCGATGGTGATCGAGCGATCTGATGCAATCCGGCTGCCCATCGTGCTCAGCAGCCCGATCCAGCCAGGCACATCGATCCCAGCTTTGCGCATTGCCTCCAGTGCCTCCGTCGCTGCGTTGTCCTCGGTCACAACCAAGAGCGTCCTTCTGCGCTGCCTTTTGAGATCTGCGATGAGCTTTCTCCGCGCCCCCTCGGAATCCATGGTGAAAACCTGCGGTTTGGGGAAATGTCGGCGCGCTGCCAACCGGAGCGCAGCGGCCATCTCCTCAGATGGCTGATACGCGTATGCTGGCATCAGAAGGGCCAGTCTATCGAACCCCTGCCGTCTGGCATGATCCATCACAAGGCTCGCCGCACCGGTGACATCCGCAGAGACGGAACCTAGAAACGGAAGCTTGGTCCGTCGATAAATCACGACACCCGACCGGAGGCGCGTTTGAAATCCTGCCAGCACCCGGTCGGGCCAGAGTTCGTCAAGGACTACTCCGCCGATTCGCTCGGAGTGAACGAGGAGAAAATCCTCGATGGCTCCGTGAAGTTCGCGGTCCGCACCAATCGATGCAGGACCCGTCGGTTCGGTCTGCCTGAAGAGGAACTGGTCATGCACGAGCAAGATGGCCCGGTCGAGTTCCCCGCATCCCGCATCCACGCCCTGCATCATTTCCCGTCCCACCTCGGTCCATCGCTCAAGGCGGCGAAAAAGACATGCGACCGGAGCGGGTTTTTCCAATAACCGGCGTGCCTCTGCGAGAAAATAGCGTCCGTTGGCTGCCCGCCAAAAATGTCCGGATGTGAAAAGCTCCGTGAGAACACGGTAGGCACTTACATTGGAGATCCCGAAGCTCTCGCCGAGAAATCGTGTCGGAGGCAAGGGTTCAATCAGCGGCCACCGCCCCGTCCGGCAAAGATCCAGCAAACTCTCTTTGAGCGCGGAGACCCCGTTCCGACGAGGCGATGAACTGCGGCGCAACATGACGCGCATTTCGACTCAATCGACTAGGAAGTCAACCCCGCATTGCTTGAACGGGTCCAAGACCATTGCGGCCTCGCGTGACGTGGCGGCGAACCGCTGATGTCATGGGATAATTTGATCAGCAATGGACGCCCGAGCGCTGCAGGCGTGCCAATTTAGCGAAGAAAGAATTTCCATAATATGTTTTTTCTGTTTTATATTGCATAGGAAAACAAAAAGTACATTTTGATTCATATTAACTCGAAATTCTGGCGCAACCGCTTTCCTAGGGCGGCGCGCCCTCAAGCCACTCGCGACGGATTGACGCGCTCGGCCTCCCCTTCCATATCTGAGATTTCTGAAAAACTCGTGTTAGCGATATGATGATCCGCCGGGATCTAACTCATAAAAAGGATCAACATCAAAATGAATAAAGCATCTGAAGAGCCGATGACCGAGAAGGCCAAGATCCGTCGGTTGCCGTGGGCATTGGCGACAGATGCAGCCTATTCCTATGATGCGTCGTTTACCGTCCAAAGTCCGGTTTTCATGTTGTTTTTGGATGCTCTGAAGTTTCCTATGGCCAGCATTGGAATGCTGGTTTCCCTGATTCCGTTTTGTGGTTTGTTATCTCCTTTGGTGGGACTGCATGTGGAACGTCTCGGCGTGAAACGGATCTTTGTGACATTTTGGAGCTTACGTTATCTGATCCTGAGTGGACTGCTCGTCATTCCTTGGATTCAAAATCGTTTTGGTGGTGGCATTGCCCTTCAATTTTTGATGGTGATCCTGATCGGATTTGCCATATGCCGCACAATCGCGGAGACCGCCCTCACCCCATGGATGCAGG
>CAIVGD010000194.1 GCA_903905395.1 uncultured Verrucomicrobiota bacterium | reverse complement strand
TCGTGAAGAACAAGGTGGCACCGCCCTTCACCGAGGCGGAGTTCGACATAATGTACAACGAGGGCATTTCCCGGGCGGGATCCCTCATTGATGCGGCGATCGAGCATAACGCGGTGGAGAAGCGGGGCGCGTGGATCGCCTTTGAAGGTAAGCAACTCGCGCAAGGAAGGGACGCGGCGAAGGAGGAGTTGAAGAAGGATCCGGCGCTCTATGGCCGGATTGAGAAGGCACTGCTCGCGAAACTCGAAGAGGAATTGAAAAAGCCGGACGAAGTGGTGGTAGTGGTGGGGGCTGGAGTGGCGGTGGGCGAAAAAGACAAGTAGAACCGTCCGCTCAGGCGGGGGGCTCGACGCAGACGGAGAACTGAAAGGGGCTATCCGCCCCGCCGAGGATGAGTTGGTTAGCTCCGGATTGCAGGGGCAGGACCATGTGTTCGGCCTCGGTGCCGAGCGGCTTGCCGTTGAGGATGGTGCCGAGCGTGCTCCCGCGGTCGCGGACCACGAGTTCGGCTCCGAGGCGCTCGATCGAGCAGTGGTTGCGCGAGATCTCGTAGGGGAATTTATCCCGCAGGGGAAGGTCGTTGGCGGAAAGGATATCCGCGCCTTCGGCGGCCTGCCGACGGCCGATGCGGTAGGGAAGGTGACCGATGATGATTGATTCTGGAGCGCCTGCTTTGCGCACTTCCCTGCTTCCGGGGGAAATGGTGATGCGAGGCAGGATATGTAAAGTTTCATGGCCACTGGCGGCGACGCCTTGTTCGAGGAACTGGTGGAGTTGGGCGGCGGGCACATTGCGTTGCTCCAGTTCGCGGCGCAGTAGATCGTTGGTGTTACGGAGACGTTCAAAGAAGGAGGAAAGAAAGGGGGCTAGGGAGCTGGGGTCGCTGAAGAAAAGCTCGTTAAATTCCTCGGCATTCATGAGGTGAAGGCGGGTGGGCTCGAGGGCGCGGGCGGTGGCGGAGCGGGGTTTGTCATCCAGAAGAGCCATCTCGCCGAAGATATCCCCTGGGAGAAGATGGCCGAGAGGGGCATCGCCCTGGCCGGTGATGTGGATAGAAATTTCGATGCGCCCCTCCAGAATCCGGAACGCTTCGAATCCCTCATCGCCTTCGCGGAAGATTACAGCTCCCTGGGCAAAAGATTTATCTCGCATCCTACTCCTAGTGTGATCCCAGAGAGCGAAGGGGTCAAGGGGGGGCGCGGAAGGGATAGTAGGAGGTGGGGGAGGGCGAATCTTTTTGGTCGAGGGATGGAGGAATGAGTGGCAGGGTAGTTGGATGATTGAGGGAGGAGACCGCGGGTTTTTATTCCGAATGACCGGGCTGGCTCTGCTGGTGATGGTGGGGTGGAAGCTGGGAGAAGCGGGCGGCTTGTTGGCGGCCAAGGATCAACTGCTCGCCAACCGCGAGGCGATGACGCAGATGGCGCCCCTGGTTTTGTTGGGGCTGTTTTTTTTACGGGGTCCTCTGCCGGCGCGAAAAAGCATTGCACGGGTGGCGGGATTTCAGTTTCTCAATCTCGGATTTTTGGTAGCGGCAGTGGTCTATGGCTTGGCGGCCGTCCCTCTGGGGGTGGAATTTCAAGTGGAAAAACCCGTGGCGATTTCGGGGGAGACAGACTGGGCGGTGCGGGATCGTTTGCGCGAGGTGGAGATGCGGATGGCGCAATTGGAAAAGGAATCCGCCGCGGCCACCGAATTGCCGGAGTGGGTTTCTGATTCCCGCCGCCGAGAAGCGGATAACCGGAAGCAGGAACGGCTGAGGCAGATGGAGGATTCCCGGGAGGAGCGAAATCGTCTGACGGAGGAGGTGCACCGGCGCGGCAAAGTTCTTGAGGACGAGAAGGGGAAGGAAAAGAGTGCCTTGCAGGGAAGGTTGGAGCGAGCCCAGCAGGGTTCGGGATGGGCGGCGGTAATCTATGTTTTGCTGGGGCTCCATGGACTCTTCGCCGGATTTCTGGGGCGAGGAGGGGTGGCGACGGGCGGATTTCCCGTGGTGTCGACTAGTGGGGGTAAAATAGAAAACTCGATCCCTGGCGCGCTACGGCCCAAGCGCAGTGTGACTTAAAAAAGCGTCAGACCCCTTTTGGGGAAAATATGGGCCCGAGTTCGGAAAAAGAAAAGGTGGTCTCGTGGCCTGGTTGACCGGGCGCGGCGGCCTCATCCAGATGGACATAAAGCAGGCGGGATCCCAGCGCAGGCAGGGAAAGGCGCGAGGCGGTGGCCAGCGGACCGGAGCCCATGATGGCGAGCCGCATGTGGGAGTGGGTGAGGAGCGGTTCCGCCAAGGTGTGAAGATCCCGTCGGTGCCGGGCCAGACCGACGATCTTGTAAACGTGAGCCCGCGTTTTGCGGAGTTGGGTGAGAAGCCGCTGCAGGCGCAGAGGGGTAAGTTTTCTTTTGAGGGAATGCGAGGAGATCACGAGGTCGCGCTTGGAGCGGCGGACCATGCGCAGGACGCGTTTGAGCCGAGGGATATTGATCAATTCCAGATCGACGGCATCCGCAAAGGGGATGAATTTAAGGAAGAACAGAACACGCTGGCGGGAGCGCCAGTTAAAAGAGCCACCTTCATCCCTGGTTCGCAGGGTCAAAAGAGCGGGCACGGATCTTTGTGCGAGGGCCTCTTGAATCACATCGGGGGCTACTCCATTGGAGAGGAGAAGATCGAGGCGGACTTCCACGAGATCTATGCCTTTGGGGGCTTTGAGGAGGTGGGCGAGGCCTTGGGCGGTGGAGATCGTGCCGACCGTCAAGGGGGTCTGTTTCCACGGTATGGATTTCCTGGACGGAGCGGAAATCTCGGATTTCAGATCGGCGGAGGTGGGGGTCATCGGCATAAAATTGATCCTCGGGGTAAAAAAATTTAAGGTTTCTTTGCAGATTATAAGGAGATTCTTTGGATGAACTAATTATCCTATAAGGGCAAAAAATAGTACGGACATTAAAATATGTCAAATCGATGGCAAAAATCCTTTCAACTTTTTATGGTTAAAAAACTTTGAAGAAGGAGGCGGAGTCGCTCGGTGAGGGGTACGGTCTCCAGGATGGTCTGACGAGTTATCGGGTTAAAAAGGAAGGTGCCGGCCACCAAATCCACCCACGAGGCGGGAGGTCGAGCGGGAGCGGCGAGCGGTTCCATAGCCACGGCCAACATTCGCGATCCTTCCAGAGCCTCCCGGAGCATGGTCTGGTAACGCGGTTCAAAGATATGCAGGGACAACAGGTGATGGGGGGAAGAAGACGGTTTTTGGAAGCAGCATGACGCCCATCTGTTCCGGCAAATCCATGGCAATATTTTATACTCTCCATGGGGAAAGGGTAGGAGGGAAAAGGGGTTTTGAGGATTGACGAAGGGCCAGCCTTAGCGGAGATTAGTTATTACTTGTTTATGTTGAGTAAGCTCTTTCCATTTTTAGAGAACGACATGGGCGTGGACTTGGGCACGGCCAATACGCTCGTCTATGTCCGTGGCAAAGGGGTGGTTCTGCGTGAACCCTCCGTGGTCGCCATGGATCAGGCAACCCGGCGTGTATTGGCGGTGGGGGATGAGGCTAAGCGGATGCTGGGGAGAACCCCGGGATCGATCATCGCCGTCCGTCCCTTGAAGGATGGGGTGATCAGCGACTTTGAAGTTACCGAGGCCATGCTCAAATGTTTCATCGAAAAGGCGTCTAAGTCCCAAAACCGCTGGCGTCCGCGGCCTCGTCTTGTCATCGCGGTTCCCTCTGGAATCACGGAAGTGGAACGGCGGGCGGTTTGCGAATCGGCCGCCCACGCCGGCGCACGGAGCGTCAGGCTGATTGAGGAACCCTTGGCCGCCGCAATCGGGGTGGGTCTGCCAGTCCAAGACGCCTCGGGGAATATGATCATCGATATCGGTGGGGGGACCACGGAGATGGCCATCATTTCCCTCGGCGGGATCGTCTTCAGCCGGAGCGTACGGGTGGCTGGCGATGAGTTGGACGAAGCGATCACCAATTATTTAAAGCGGGCCTACAATCTCATGATCGGAGAACGCACTGCGGAGGATATCAAGGTGAAGATCGGCTCGGTGTATCCCTTGGAAAAAGAAATCTCCGTGGAGGTGCGAGGGCGGGATCTGGTGGCTGGTCTGCCAAAGACGCTGACCATCACCTCTCAGGAAGTCCGCGAGGCTTTGCTCGAGCCCACCCAGATCATTCTCGAAAGTGTTCGCCTCACTTTGGAACGTTGCCCGCCCGAACTCTCCAGCGATCTTGTCGAGCGTGGGGTGGTGCTGGCGGGAGGCGGGGCGCTTTTGCGGGGTCTGGATCGGCTTTTAAGCGAGGAGACGGGTCTGCCCATTCATGTGGCGGAAGATCCGCTCAGCGCAGTGGTTGAGGGCACGGGTAAGGTGCTCGATGAACTGGAGTTTTTGACGAAGTTGACGATGGCCGATGGCCGCGGTTAAACCGCGACTGATTCGTCCAGCCTGACCTCATCTTCCCGAAACATAAACAATGTCGCGTACGTGGGTTTTTGCGGGTTCGGGCGCCGCCTTGGCCGCAGGGGTGATCGCGATTTTTTTTGCCCCCGCCACCACTAGGTGGACGGAGCGCGTCACGATCGAAACCATCTCCCCTTTCGCCCGGGCTTGGGGTGGGGTTAAAAACCGGTGGGGAGATTTTCAGCAAAGCCTCCGGCAGTTTGACGCCTTGGAGGAGGAAAACCGGAACCTGCGGGCCGAGAATATCCGCCTCCAGACAGAGATCCGCCAACTGGATTATCTCCGGACGGAGAATGACCGGTTCCGCGAGATGCTGGCCTTCCGAGATCAGCCGGCGTTCCGTCTCCTCGCCTGCAGAGTGGTCGAGCGGGATGCTTCGAACTGGTGGAACTCCATCTTGGTGGATCGCGGTTGGAACGACGACCCCAACTTGGCGCAGGATCAACCGGTGGTCACCCCGCGCGGAGTGGTGGGCAAAACCGGTACGGTCGGACGATCCACCACGCGGGTCATGCTCATCTCCGATGAAAACTGCAAGGTGAGTGTGTTGACCGAAAGTGCCGGAGCTCGTGGCATCCTGCTGGGAGATACGCCGCTCAATGGAGGCTCTCCCCTATGCCGGATGACGTTCGTCACGCGAGAAGCCAAGTTTGAGGTGGGCGAGCGGGTCATGACCACGGGGCTGGGTGGTACGTTCCCGCCCAATCTGCTCGTCGGCACAGTGAGCGAGGCCCCCCCGTTGACCTCGGAAAAAAACTCCGGTCTTTACCGGGAAGGAAAAGTGACGCCGGCGGCGGATCTCAATGATCTTCGGGAAATGTTTATCCTCACCGGCGGAGCTCCTGCTCCCAAATGAACAGGACTTTTGGCCGCCTCTTACTTCTGGCGGGCGGAGCTTGGCTGGTCCGCGCGGTTGGACCCGAGCTGTACGGAACCTGGGCCTTGACGACCAACCTGCTGGCGGCGGTGACGATCCAGGCGGGATTAATTCTTTCTCCAGCCGTGCTCCTTCTCTGGGTTCTGGGAGTCGGACTCTTTTGGGATGTGACCACCTTTTCGGCCCTCGGCCATCATGTTCTCGTCATCGGCGTGATCGCGACGGTCGTGCGCACACAACGGGGTTGGTGGGTTGGCTCCTCCGCCTCTGAGCAGGTCGTGGGATCGGTGCTGGCCTCGGTCGCTTTTTTTGTCTGCGACCGATTTTTCCACGGACTCGAGGCCCGCCTCTGGAGCTGGCCGTTTTCGCTTAGCGTGTCCCTGGTGACCGCAGGATTAGTCAACGGGATCGTTTCCGTGGCGCTGGGGTGGTGGCTGGAATGGCGCTCCCTGCCATCCCGTGTCCGCGCCGTGAGGAGAAAAAGGTGATGCTCCTCGTCCGTCCGGCGGCAAACATTCCGGTGCGCATGCGCGCAGCGATGATCCTCGTGGCGGTGGCGGCGTGCATCCTCCTCCAGCGGCTTTTCGTCGTTCAAGTCATCGAAGGTGAAAAGCACGCGCAGACGCTGATCAATCAGACGACCATTCCAATTCTTTTACCGCCGCCCCGCGGCCTCATTTTAGACCGGAACGGACTTCCGATGGCCGAGAACCGCGCCCGTTACGATGTCGATCTCTACGTCCGCGAACTGACGGGAAATTACGCGCGGGCCCACCGCGGTCGCCTGCCCATGAGAAGCGTCGAGGTGGGGGTGGGGGAGAAACGGCGGTTACAAAAACAGGTGGATATTGAAAAAATTATTCAGGAAACCGCCCTCGAACCCCTGCGCAACCTCGGCATCCAGATGAATTACGCGTCCGACGACCTGCGGCGTCATGCACAGCAAAGGCCCAACACCCCATTCCAGCTCGCGACGCAGATCGATTTCGCCGCCCTCTCTCGAATGTCGGAGCGGGATCCGCGCATCCCGGGGGTGCAAGAAGCGGCGCGACCGGTTCGCTGGTATCCCTACGGAGCCTTGGCCGCGCACGTCATGGGATTTGTGGGGGCTCCGGAAGAGCAATCGTTGGAAACTTTCCAACCAGAGGTCATCGGCAAAGACGGAGTGGAAAAAGGTTTCGATGTGGACTTGGAGGGAAAGCCAGGCGGGAAGATCCTGAAAAAGAACAATCTGGGTTTCATCATGGAGGAGCAGGGCTTTCAGGCGCCGGTGTCTGGTCAGAATGTTTATCTGACGCTCGACGCCCGGGTGCAAACGATCGTGGAAGGGGTCATGCGGCGGGTGGGTCGCGGTGCCTGCCTCGTCATGGATCCGACCTCGGGGGATATCCTGGCGATGAGTTCTGTTCCTAATTATGATCCCAACACTTTTGTTCCGGGAGGGACTGGCCAATCGACCGATTGGAAACGGTTGATGACGGATGAAACCAAACCGATGCTCAACCGCGTGCTCGGAGCGTATGCCCCGGGATCGACCTTCAAAACATTAGTATCCCTGGCCGCGCTGAATAATCCGGCCGCCAACTTCACTCCGCAGACGATCATCCATAGTCCCGGTACGATCGAAATGGCGGGACGCACCTGGCACGACTGGAACCCGGATGGCCAAGGAGATATTTGCCTGAAACGCGGGTTGGCCATGTCCTGCAATACGTTTTTTTACCAGCTCGGTGTGCGGACTGGGATCGAGTCGATGAGTGAGATG
>CAIVGD010000193.1 GCA_903905395.1 uncultured Verrucomicrobiota bacterium | reverse complement strand
CTCCGTGGGAAGATGATGTATGATTTCATGCTCCGGTTCATCCGGGCGGCACTGCCGAGAATCCGGGATTTTCGCGGAATTCCCAACCGCGGTTTTGATGGCCGTGGAGGCTATACTTTGGGAGTGAAGGACCATTCGATTTTTCCCGAGATCGAGATTGACCGGGTGAAGCGCAACCTGGGTTTTGATGTCACTTTTGTCACCTCTGGGAAAGAGCGGGAGGAAACCCGCGAGATGTTGTTGCAGATGGGAATGCCTTTTATCGCGAGATCCCACTCGCCCGACCAACCCGCCAAGACCGGCAATAAGGAGAACACTGATGGCCAAGAAGTGCTGGCGGCTTAAACAGAAGAAGAAACCCAAGTTTTCGACCCGGAAGTACAACCGGTGTTCGATTACCGGCCGTCGTCGGAGTTACATCCGGCGGTTCGGCGTCAGCCGCATTCAATTCCGGGAGATGGCCCTTCGTGGCGAAATTCCTGGAGTGACGAAAGCGAGCTGGTAAGGAATTTATGGTAACGGATCCCCTCGCTGACTTTATCACGCAACTTCGCAACGCCTCGGTGGCAGGGTTGAAGACAGTTCGTGCCAAACCGTCCCGTATGCGCGGCAACGTTCTCGCCATCCTGAAACAGGAGGGATTTATCGAGGATTACGAGCTGAAAAAGGAAGGCAAACACACCGATTTCCAAATTTCGATGAAGGTGGCCAGTGCGAGAAACGGCAAAGCGATCACCTGTATCCGTCGTCTTTCCAAGCCAGGCCTGCGGCGTTATGTCGGAGTGCGGGATATTCCCAAGTATCTCGGTGGGCTCGGTGTCTCGATCCTTTCCACACCGCTCGGGGTTCTCTCGGGCGAAGAAGCCAAGAAACAAAACGTGGGCGGGGAGCTACTCCTCGTCGTCTGGTAAGCATGTCCCGCGTAGGCAAATCCCCCGTGCTCGTGCCAGCCAACGTCAAAGTTGCGCTGGAAGGGAACCATCTCAAGGTGGAAGGCCCATTGGGCAAACTGGGCCTCAATCTCCCTCCGAAGATCACCGCGAAGGTGGATGCCGGTCGGATTATCCTGATCCGTGATTCTGAAGAGCGGATGGCCCGGTCCATGCACGGCTTGGCGCGCAGTCTGGTTAACAATCTCGTTCTGGGAGTCAGCACCGGCTATTCCAAGAAACTTGAGATTCACGGTGTCGGATTCAAGGCGAACCTCCAAGGCAAAAAGTTGGTGCTCAACCTTGGGAAATCCCATCCGATCGAGTATGCCGTTCCGCCGGAGATCAAGATCACGATCACGGATGGAACCCGACTGACTATTGAAGGGGCCGACAAGCAACTCGTGGGCGCGGTCTCTGCCGATATTCGAAGCTACCACCCGCCGGAACCCTACAAGGGGAAAGGGGTTCGTTATGTGGATGAAATCATCCGCCGCAAGGAGGGCAAGACGGCCCAAAGCAAGACGGCCTGATTATTTTTATGCCTAATCCATCCAAAGAACGTCGGGAACGCCGCATCCGGATCCATCAACGGATTCGTTTGCGGCTTCGTGGAGAAGCCGCCAAGCCCCGTCTCTGCGTTTCCTTTACCGGAAAACATATTTACGCCCAGGTGATCGATGACACGGCCGGCAAAACGCTCGCCGCCGCTTCCAGTCTGGAAGAGGTTCACAATAAGGGAATCAGGGCCAACGTTGCTGGGGCGGCCAAACTCGGCAAGGAGATGGGGGAGCGGGCTTCAAAAAAAGGGATTTCGTCGGTGGTCTTTGATCGCGGTGGCTTTCTCTATCATGGCAAGGTGAAGGCCTTCGCCGAAGCGGCTCGTCAAGCCGGTTTGAAATTCTAAAGAGGTATATTGATGAGCACCATTCCCCCCACCGAAAATCAGGATCCCATCAAGGATTCCATCAAAGATGTCGATGTTACGCCCGAGAAAGCGTTTTCCAAAACGTCGGAATTCATTCCGAAATCCGAGCCTGCCACCCGCCGGGATCGGACACGCACGCCGTCCGACATGTTTGAAAAAGTCGTCTTCGTGAATCGCTGCGCCAAGGTGGTCAAGGGAGGGCGTCGTTTCAGCTTCAGCGCTTTGCTGGTGGTGGGCGACAAGAAGGGGAAAGTGGGAGTGGGATTCGGCAAGGCACGTGAAGTCGCCGAAGCAATCCGCAAAGGCACGGAAAATGCAAAGAAAAATCTCTACAGTTACAATACCGGACCGAGCACCTTGCCCCATGAAGTGATCGGAGTGTTCGGAGGTGGACGGGTTCTCCTGCGGCCCGCGTCTTTGGGGACCGGGTTGATTGCCGGAGGAGGGGTTCGCTCTGTTTTGGAAGCCGCCGGAGTGAAGGACGTTCTCGCAAAATCGATGGGCTCCAGCAATCCGGCCAATGTAGTCAAAGCCACCGTGGACGCGCTCTCCAAGCTTCGCACTCGTTCTCAAATTTTAGAATGTCGCGGCAAGAAACGCACTCCCCGCCCGGTCCAAGAGGTTGTCGTATGAGTACCACCACCCCCCGTCCCGGTGCCCGTCATCGGCGCAAGCGTCTCGGATGTGGTGAAAGTTCCGGTCACGGGAAAACTTCCGGCAAGGGCCACAAGGGACAGAAGGCCCGTTCCGGCGGTAGTCTTCGTCTCGGATTCGAGGGCGGTCAGATGCCCCTCATTCGTCGAATCCCTAAGCGTGGTTTTAACAATGCAGTTTTTGCCATCCGTTACGCCACGGTGAACTTGGACGGCCTCGATGTCTTTTCGGACGGCGCCAAAGTGGACGAGGCAATTCTACGCTCCCACGGCTTGGTCAAGGGGGACTGGGAAGGGGTGAAGATTCTCGGTGGCGGCAAACTCAAGCCTAAAAATCTTATTCTTGAGGTGCATGCGGCCAGTGCTTCGGCCAAGACGGCTCTTGAGGCAGCGGGTGCTAAAATCACCCTACTGAAGAAATAGGCCCCGGCGGGTCTTCGACTGGCCATGCTCCACGCCCTCCTCAACTGCTTCAAGATCCCCGAGCTTCGGCAGAGGATCATCTTCACGCTGGCCTTGATCGTGGTCGTGCGAATTGGCGCATCCATCCCATGCCCCGGCATCAATCCCGTTGTCTTGGGTGAATTTTTCCGCTCGGTGGTGGATCAGCAGGATCGGGGAAGTGTCATCGGCCTTTTCAATCTCTTCAGCGGCGGCGCGCTGGAAAACTGCGCGATCTTCTCTTTGACCATCATGCCTTATATCAGCGCGAGCATCGTCATGCAGTTGGCCACCGGCGTCATTCCTTCACTGGGCAAAATGGTGAGGG
>CAIVGD010000192.1 GCA_903905395.1 uncultured Verrucomicrobiota bacterium | reverse complement strand
TGTTTCCGATGAGTAACTACCTCTGTCGAAAGCCGTAGCCGATCTAAGTTTTTGAGCATTACTAGCCGCCTCCTCAACTATGCGATCTTGAAGCTTCACTTCACCCCCACCGTCTGGGTAAAGCAATCGGTAAAAGGAGGCAGCAATTGTCGCATGGTCAAACCTCCTTAAAATGAAGTGTCCAACTACCACTCTCTGTAGAGCTAATCGCGCGTCATCAGATCTAGAACTGATTGATTTTTGCAAATACACAAGTTCAGCATATTTGCTCTCGAGGTCATTTTGCATGAAAGCAATTCGGGTCTTTTTTTCCGCTTGGATTTCATTGTAATCAAACGTATCAGCTGGATTGTTATAATTAGGTTTTGGAGTAAGCGCATTTGGCTTTGCAGTAACCGACATGTTCCATTTTAAAGTTTCTATCTCTTTTTTAATTTCCTCGATTCTCTCAAGTTTCATGAAGTTTGCATCTTTGGATTGCACGTCGACTCCAACTGCATTATAGATTTGCCTACATAAGCCCCCATCACTGGGATGCTTAGATGCCGTTTTTAAAATTGGCAAAACCTCGTCCAAAAGTTTTTTTCCGTCTGTCCTAATTCGAAAAACGTCTAGTCGTTCTGATAACTCATTTACCAGTTTTGCGTATGCCATTTCCTCATTATACGAAATTCCTGACTCATTTAGATAAGCAGAGAATTTTGAGTCTATAATTCTAGCATCTGTAATTTTAAATGATTTTCCATCCCAGCTTACCCCATCAAGACCTGTCGAAGGCTCTGGCGCACCCGCAGGAACTCCTCCGCTATTGGCTCCCCCCCCCGTTGGGCATGGTGGGGAACGTCGCAGTCGCTTGGGCTTGCCCACCTCCCGCGGGGGGTGATCCATTGGACTGCCCAATAAGCTCGCTTTGATGCACTTGAATCAAAATCAACCCTAGTAGTATTAAATAATCTCGATTTTTCATCTTTCTGCGATTCAGTTTAATCAGTTTACAATTTTTCTAATTTTTCTACCACTAGAAGACCATCATCCCTACCAACGACTTTCACTTTGTAGGCTTGTCCTTTTTGCGGATTGATGCGCTTGAGAGAATTAGGAATCAAGGCAGGTAAACATATCTGCCCCTTTGAGGAAGAGACCCTGAAGCTAATTAACCGCCCCGTACCCTGCTCAAACCCTAAATCCGAATCGACAAACCCCTCGAACTGGTAAGTTCCTCCTTGGAATGGCTTCGCAGACTCCGCATACGATCCAGCGTCAATCTTGTCGATTCCCCGAAACGAATCAGAAAACCCACCCAAAAACCAAGCTCCCGCCAATGTTAAAACAGCAACCCCAGCAATAATACTACCCAAAAGTAGCCCGTTCGTCTTGCCAGCAGCTCTACGCGTCACAAACAACAGATTGGCCGTATCCGCTAATTGTGGAAAGTTAAATCCCCAGCGCAACATCCCAAAATATCGGACACGGCTCGACACAAACCAGCGGGATTCGTCCCACCTCCGCTCTGCACTTTTTGCCCGCCCAAAGCGGACTCTTCCCACATCGCCCTTGGCAAAGCTCCTCCTCCGCTTTCTGCACCGATTTCTCCCCATTCTCGATTAACTTCTGCACCCGACCCATCTGCCTTTTCGCCGACTCCTTCCAATCGCCTTGAACCAATCTTCCCTCTCGCTCCGCCTCCCAATTTCCGACCGCCCCAGGATAAACCACCTCCAACACCTCTCTCAACTCCTCCCTATCCTTCGCCCCATAAAACCAACCGCCCGCCAAGTTCTTCTCGCCACGCAACGGTCTGTACTTCCCCTCCCCATCCCAACGCACCACCTCCTCTAAACCAGTCAGACTTTCAATCTTGCGTAGTTGATCCACTAAACTCTCCCCATCCTTTTCGTGTCTAACCACAAACCCCACACCTTCCACTCTCCAGCAAATCTCCCCAATCAAACCCCACTGGGACAAAGCGCTCATACGCCCCCCGCCAAACTGATCACCAACTCCTCCATCTCCTCAGGCCTCCCCAATGGCGCCCCATAGCCCATCTCCCTCCCTCCCACCTCCGACCACCCCTCCGCCCCCGAACTCAAACCCAACAACCCAGGCACATCCTCCGAACCGTGCAATCCACCCGCCAAAAAATGGGGCAACACCACAACCGGTCCATCCTCGGCCACGACTTTCCTCCAGTCCGCAATCCTCGGCTCCTCCTCGAGAAAAATCGCCCGAGCACTCCGATACCCCTCCTTTATCAACCCCTCTGCCATTCCCTCCGCCGCTTTCCGCGACCCCGAATGCAGTGGCGTGCCATGACTCGCCACCAGCACATTCACGTCTGCTGACATTAACTTTTTCATCCGACGAAGTTTCTCCGCACGCGCTTGCAATAGTTGAAACATCTCTGGCGCCGATCCGATCGGTTCGGTCACCCGACACTCGATTCCTGGCGTTTTGGCAAACTCACGTTTGAGAATGTTTTCCGTGAAATATCCATTCGCCAAAAACCATGGCACCACTACCACCCGTTTCGACTCCAACCCCCTCAACACCTCATGAAAAGATGGTTTCTCTTTCCAAAAACCTGCCCGTACCTCCGCAAAAATCTCCCGCGGGCGCAGACGATCTGCAGTCTCCCGTGCGAACCGGCTGGAATCCGCGTTTTTTGTGGAACCGTGCCCTGCCAAGATAAGTGCGGTCTCTTTCAGTTCCATGTCCAGGACTTTACCTCAAAACCCTTGGGCTGAGGTAGAGCGATCTCGATGATATCTCCAGCGCCAAGCTTGCGGATAGCGCCCTCCTGCGAGAGCACTCCGCTTCCCCAAAAAGAACCTCACCTCATCTAAACTTTATCGCACTTGTTTGCGCATACTAGTATGCTATTTATTACATATGCGCACCACCATGATTCTTGATGATCATTTACTGACCGAAGCCCGCCGACTAACCCGAATCACTCGCCTGACTGATCTCGTCCGCCACGGGCTGGAAAAGTTGATTGAGTCTGCCTCCCGCGAAAGGCTCGCCTCCCTGGGCGGAACAGAAAAACATCTTCGCCCCATCCCGCGCCGGCGCTCATGACTCTCGTCGATACTTCCATTTGGATCGACCACTTCCGTTGTGGCAATCCGGGGCTATCCTTGGCACTTCAAAACAGCGAGGTGATCACTCACCCCTTTATCATCGGCGAGATCGCCTGTGGAAATCTGCGGCAACGGACCGACATTCTATTTCATCTACAGAAGTTGCCACGCATCGAGCCCGTTAGTGAAATGGAGTTTTTTACTTTTATCAACGCCCGCCAGCTCTCAGGCCGGGGCATGGGCTTCGTCGATCTTCATCTTCTCGCCGCGGCCAAGGTGAACCGAACCAGACTCTGGACCCTCGATACTCGACTCGCACGCCACGCCAACCACTTACTCTCTCGGCATTAATAGGACGCCGTGACAGGACTCACCTTTTCGAGCCATCCGGAATCAATTCAGACGGCGACCACGAACGGTCGCCCTACAATCGCTCACAGCTTCAAAACCACATTCCCACTTTCTCACCTCTTCAAAATCCATAATTAAAAATCCAAAATCATCCCCCCCCCTTTAGCGGCCCTTGGCGTGAAACTTTATCTCACCCCTTTCACCGGCATTCCCTGGTTGGCTGGGCCCCCATTGGGATTCGGGAAAAGAGGAGCCGGCTCCACAATCCGGGAACTATCCGGACGAGCCGAAACCGTGATCGTGAAAATCTGCTCCTGGCCGTCTCGCTTCACCTTCACCGGCACCTTCCCACCCACAACGGAAAAAAACGCCGCATCGAGCACGTCCGATGGTTCCCGCACCGCCTTGTCCCCAATCGAAATCACCTCGTCCCCTGTTTTTAAGCCGCTCTTCTCCGCCGGCGTTCCCTTGTAGAGCCGATCCACGAATACGGGCGATCCCCTCTCCGGCCGGCTCCGATCCGGCATCACCCCCACTCCCATCCACCCGTGCCGAGGTTCGCCGTACTTCTCAATATCCGCCGCCACCTTGGACGCCGCTTCGATGGGCAACGCGTAGCAAGCTTTGCCCTCGTCGATCTCGAGCATGAGCACTCCCACCACCTTCCCTTGGCTATCGAGAAGCGGCCCGCCGATCTGACCCGGCTTGATCGGCAGATTCGCCCGCAGGTGGGTCGTGGCAAAAAAGCGCGTGAGATACTTCACATCAAATCCGGCAACGAAACCAAACGTCGGCTCGGCTTTGAGATCATAGGGAAAAGCCACACTGACGATGGCCGATGCGGGTCGAAGCTTCAGACCCTCGCCAAATTCCAAGTGGGGGGTTTGATCCGCGTTTATTTTGAGAACGGCCACCCCACTGCGCGGATCCCGGCCGATGATTTTCGCCGGCAAGGTTCTGCCATTCACATCCACCGAGGCGGAGTCGGCCTGACCCACCACCGCATACGCCGTTAAAATCGTTCCTTGGCCATCCATGAAAAATCCGGTGCCGGCCAACTGTTCCGGACCATCGGTCGCCCGCACTCGCACCACCGTGGGAACCGCTTTCTCGTACACCCCGCTGACTTCCGCCGCAATCTGATCGAACACGCCCGTGCCGGTGGGCCTCGGTTGACTCGGAGTGGCCAGAGTCAAGGGAGCCGTTGCCGTAGCGGGAGATTCAGTTTTTGACGGAGCCGAAGCCACCGCAGGCGTAGTCCGATGGTTGGCTAAATAACACGCCCTTCCGCCGACCAGCCCCGCCAAACCAAGGCCGATGACAAGTAGGACGAGAAGCGCAATTTTAAAACGCGAGACGGGAATCATAAGCCACTGCGCCGTGCCCATTCACGTAAAGGGGCCGGAGCTGCGTCCCCTCACCGCCCGCCGATGTTTCAATCAGCTCGGGCTGGATCTGGATGGAATCGTCACTCTGATTCGAAGCCACCATGATCCCACGCGCGTGGGCTACTTTGCCGTTGGCCAGTTGAGCGGAACCCGCCCCGACCGGTCCAAGGAAAAATGCGATGCCGGCCAGCAAGCAGGCCGCTGCGGCCGCCACGGTGGCTAACCGCGGAATTCCACCCAACCAAGGCTCGAAAAGCACCTCGACAACCCTGGCATACCAAGGCTCATCGCGGAGAATTTCCCTGCGCTGGTACTGGTGAAAAGCGTCCACAAACCGCTCAAAGTACTCCTTGCCAGGAGTCTCGAGCCTCTTCAATTGAAGAAGTTTCTGAAGTTCCGTGAAGTCGTCATTTTGATTCATGTTTATACTCCTCCTACAATTTACCTTCGCAGGTAAATGCCAAGCGATTTCTGCAGCTGTTTGTGAGCATAATGCAGGCGGGAACGCACGGTTCCTTCCGTACATCCCATAATCTTAGCGATCTCAGCATGTGCAAGTGATTGAATATCATATAGGGTTACCACTGTTCTATGTTCTTTCGACAGGCCAAGCATGGATTCGTTCAATTTATTTTGCAACTCGTTGAGCATAGCCGACTTGATGGGGCTATTTCTTGCGGATGGATCGGGCAGATCCAGCTTGGGCAAGCCATCTTCGTCTAGTTCGTTCAAGCTCATGGCCCCTTGCCGCCTCTTTCTCTTCTCCAGAAAGTTAAAAGTCCGGTTGATCGCGATCCGAT
>CAIVGD010000191.1 GCA_903905395.1 uncultured Verrucomicrobiota bacterium | reverse complement strand
GGCAAAAGAGTGCCACTGACATCGTGTATGAGGTGGAGGCCAGTGGGGACGTGTTTGGATGGGGCTCGATCTGGAGCAGTGGCACCAACTCCTATTCCGGAGGAACCAACGCTGCGCAAACCGTCACGGTGGAAGATTCCGTGACCATCGAGTCCACGAACCGGCGTTTTCTGCGGCTCAGAATCACCCGACCCTAAGCGCAAAAACTTGCCTTGAGGGGGACGGGGGGGGGATCATTCTGTTCTATGAAAAATCTAATCCTCTGGCTTGGTTTTGGTCTCATTTGCAGTTGGGCTCAGGATGGTTTCGCACGCACTGAGAAATCGATGGTCGGACAGGCTCTGCCAAAACTGAGCGTTCAGTGGCTGGAAAAGAAACCGGAGACTGACGGAAGGGCGATGATTGTGGAGTTTTGGGCCACATGGTGTCCTCCTTGCCGGGCCAGCATTCCCCATCTCAATGAGATTTATGCCAAGTACAAAGATAAAGGCCTCCAGATTGTTGGCATCACCGACGAGGATAGGGCGAAAATTAAAAAATTTGAAAAAGAGGTTCCCATTGAATATGCGGTTGGCTTGGATGCCAACGGAAAGTACGCCAAACCTTTTGGGATTCAGGGAATTCCCCACGCCGTGTTGGTCGATAAAACGGGTAAGATCGTTTGGGAAGGTCACCCCATGTCGCTGAAAGATTCGCAGATTGAAGAACTGCTGAAATAGGTGTGGCCGATTCCTCCCGCCTTCCGCTGATTGTCTCCGCCAGCATCTCCATCGCCATTTTGGCTTTGGCGGGGGTGCTGGGGGCGAGGGGGGTGATTGCTGGGAATGCGGTGGTGGGTTTGGCGTTAGTGGCCGCAGGCGGATTCTTACTGTTTGCCTTGCGGGACAGGATTCGGCGTTTGCGGATGGGGAAAGTGGTGGTGGAGTTAAAGGGGATCAAAAGCCCTCTCGAAGAACCCGCCACCCACACGAATCCAATCCGCAAGATGTACGCATGGACCTTGCATTGGTCCGGGACGCCGTATGCTTTGCCGGCTCTCGTCATTATTTCATTTCTCGAGTCCTCGATCTTTCCCATTCCGCCGGATGTTCTGCTCATTCCCATGGTGTTGGCGCGTCCCTCCCGGGCCTGGACCTATGCGGTCGCCTGTACGGGTGCCTCCGTCGTCGGGGGTTGGGCCGGCTACGCCATCGGCCATTATCTCTACAACTCCGTTGGAGCCCCCGTCATCGCCTTCTATCATCTTCAATCCCAATTTGAGACTTTTCGGAATATCTTTAACACCTACGGCGCCTGGATCGTCCTGATCAAGGGGATGACTCCAGTTCCCTATAAGTTAATAACGATCACCGCCGGGGCGACCGGGATGAACTGGGTCACCTTTTCCATCGCCTCCATCATCTCTCGATTCATGCGGTTTTTTCTGGAGGCCGAACTTTTAAGGCGCTTCGGTCCTGCCATTCGCCCGAAAATCGATCGGTATCTGGAGGCGATCCTTGGAGTTCTTCTCCTTCTCCTAATCGGTGGTTTTTTCCTTCTCAAATT
>CAIVGD010000190.1 GCA_903905395.1 uncultured Verrucomicrobiota bacterium | reverse complement strand
TGACGTTTATGAGTAAATCCATTACCAGAGAATGACCGACGTAATAGCGCAATAGTCTTGACAAGGGACAGAGGTGGGGTCAGACCTCGGAGGGGCGGTGACGGAGTGCGGGGCCATTATGCATAATCTCGAAATGTGGAGGATGAGGTTTTTCAGGGGGGGAGGTCGTTCCCACATTCCCAAGAATGTGGGAATGATGTGGGCGGGCAGGCTGGGGGGGGGACGTTATGACATTCCCAAGAACGTGGGAATGTCCTTTGGGTGGTACAGAGGGAGGAGATTCTGACATTCCCAAGAACGTGGGAATGATGTGGGAGGTGGCGGGAGTTTGGAGGGCATTTTGGCAAGGGACATTATGCATAATGTCATAATGTGAGGGATTGAGGGGAGGAATCGGAAGGTCCGGCGTTCCATCCGCACACGCGCTCGAGGTGTGGTTGAATTTTTTGCTGGCTGGAGTTTGTGCGCCGTGTAAATATATTTTTCAATATATGACGACATCTGTAACAAAAGGCATTCAGGCAGGGGGGGGATTAAATCGTCCGACGGGCTTCGCGCTTCTCAAAGACCCGATGAGAAACAAAGGGACCGCTTTCACCGATGGGGAACGCGATGCGTTCGGGTTGCGGGGGCTTCTGCCGCCGAGGGTGTTTCAGATGCGTCAGCAGGTGGAGCGGGCACTGATTCAGCTCCGCCGGAAGGAGTCTGAGCTGGAGAAGTATATTTTTCTGACTTCTCTTCAGCATAGGAACGAAACGCTATTTTTCCGCGTTCTTGTTGATCACTTGGAGGAGACGATGCCGATCATCTACACGCCGACCGTCGGCCAGGCCTGCGTGGAATACGGCGGCATCTTCAGAAGTCCGCGGGGTCTTTGGATCAGCATCCGCGACAGGGGCAATGTGGAGGGCATTCTGAGGCATTGGCCGAATCAGGGCGTGAAGCTGATCGTTGTGACCGATGGGGAGCGGATCCTCGGACTGGGGGATCTGGGGGCCTTGGGTATGGGCATTCCAGTTGGCAAGCTGGCCCTCTACACCGCATGCGCAGGCTTGCACCCGCATTACTGCCTGCCGATCACGCTTGATGTGGGGACCAATAACCCCAAGTTGCTCGAGGATCCCTTTTACATTGGCATCTCTCAAAAACGGCCTGCCGCGGAGGATTACGAGGCATTCTTGGACGAGTTCATCCACGCGACCCAGAAAGTTTTTCCGGGAGTCCTGACCCAATTCGAGGATTTTGGCAACCACAACGCCTTCCATCTTCTCAACAGGTGGAGGGACAAAATCTGCTCTTTTAACGATGACATCCAGGGAACCGCCGCTGTGGCTCTGGCCGGTCTTTTTGCGGCGACCCGCGAAACCGGAGTGCCCCTGCGCGAGCAGAAATTGCTGTTCCTGGGCGCAGGCGAGGCGGGCACGGGAATCGGCGAGCTTTTTGTGAAAGCCCTCACGGAGGAGGGGATGTCGAAAGAGGAAGCCCGCAAGCGCTGCTGGTTTGTCGACTCGAGGGGCCTTCTGGTCAAGGGGCGCGGGGACACCCTTCCGTCACACAAAGTGCCTTTCGCGCACGACGCCCCGAAGGCGGCCTCATTGGCTGAAGCCGTCGAGAGAATCCGACCGACCGCATTGATTGGTGTGGCCGGCATCGGGCGCACATTTACTCCGGAAATTTTGGCCTCCATGGCCGCCATCAACAAGCGTCCGGTCATCTTCGCGCTGTCCAACCCGACATCCAAAGCCGAATGCACGGCCGAGGAAGCCTATATCCACACCGGTGGCCGCGCGATCTTCGCCAGCGGTAGTCCTTTCAAACCGTTTGAATTCGGAGGCCGGACCTATCAGACAGGGCAGGGCAACACCGTCTATATTTTTCCGGGTGTAGGTATGGGAGCGCTGGCCAGCGGCTCCAGCCGGGTAACCGAAGAGATGTTCCTGAAATCCGCCCGAACGTTGGCCGCCGAGGTCACTTCCGCGGACCTGGCACGGGGTAGCGTTTACCCCACGCTCTCGCGTATCCGGGAGGTTTCCCTCAAAATTGCCACCGCAGTCGCCGAGGAAGCCTATGACTCCGGCCTCGCCCAAGTGCCAAGGCCGGAAAATGTCGAGCAGGACATTTCGGATCGGATGTTTGTTCCCGAGTATTGATCGCTCTGCATCCGGTGGTGGCGCTCGGCGCCAGGTGGTCTGGTGGGAGAATCATTCTGGATTTTGAATGAGGGATTAAGGGACGCGGAGGACCGCGAGTTTAAGTTTAAGTTGAAGTCAGAAGAGCTGAGAATTGATGGCTAAGGTAGCGGCGGCATCTCCGAGGCCGCCTAGCTGGACGAAGAGCGTTCGGATTTTGGCCCTGCTTCGCTCGTCCAGCTCTGCGAGACAGAGCTACGAAGGGGTCTCAGATAAATTTTGATTGGCCCCCTAGGACCCGCCCCCGCCCATTCTGGTTACTCATTCCATGACGGATGGTATTTCCGCTTACGCGGGGGAATTCAACGCAGGCGTTCTAGGGACAGACCGCCTTACCTTTGGTTTTGAAGTTTGAGCGTTAATGGAGGGAGGCGGAGGACTGCCAATTGGTGTTGAAGGCAGAGGCAGAGGAGGGGGGTAAAATATATTTTCAAATGACCGCACCTTTTTGCCTTGAGCTCAGTTTAATCCTACATGAAGACAAATACACAAGACAACCGATGGAAACCACAAGTCAAGGAATCGGGAACTGCGCCCCAAGGAGCGGCTCCCACCAACGAGGAGAGGAAGGGGCCGGACCTGTCCGACCGCCTCCTTGCATTCACCGCCAGCCTGCTCGGGCTGGCTGGGAGCTTGCCTGAGGATCGGGCGGGCGGTCACTTGGCGGAGCAATTGCTCCGCGCGGGAACCGCAGCCTACTTCCGGCACGGCGAGGCGGAGGGATCACACTCGGCCAAAGAGTTCACCGAAAAGTTTCGCGTCTGCCTGACGGAACTGCGGATCTCCCGCCGAGCCCTGCAACTGCTGGCCAAGGTCGGACTGCCCTGTGATGGGCAGGCCGTCCGCACGGCGCTGGAAGAGGTGGACATTCTGATCCGGATATTCTTTTCCAGCATTCGGACGTTGGAAAATAAAGCGGCCGCCTGAGGAGCGGCTGCGCTGGGGCGCGGTCGGCCCGGTCCCGAAGGGGTTTCCGGGCCGACCGCCCTCGGCATTGTTCCCACGCAAAAGAGTGGGTAGGATGGGGCAGGGAAAAAGATGGGACAGTTCGCCATTTCCATGCCCCAACTGGGGGAGTCGATCGCCGAGGCGACGGTGCTTCGCCTCATGGTGAAGCCTGGGGAGAATGTGAAAGCGGATCAGGAAGTGGCGGAGGTGGAAACAAGCAAGGCGGTGATGAGTATCACCACCAGCTACGGAGGGATCTGGCAGGATTGGAGGGCGAAGGAAGGAACGAGTTATCCCGTGGGGTACGTGTTGGGGCACGTGGAGGTGGCGGGCGTGACGGCGGAAAAGGCTTTGAAGAAAGCACCGGCATCCGGCGTAAAAAAAGAAGCGAAGGCAATCGCCGGAAAAAAAGCGCAGGTGGCGGTGAATGATCATGCGGAGACCAACGCCTTGAATGAAAATGGAAATGAAAACGGGTGGGGAGTCTTGCCGACGATCAAAGGTTTGCCGGTGCCGGCCAGGGCGGCCGGGGCGAGTTACATGTCTCCGCGAATGAAAGCACGGATCGAAGAGCTGGGCCTGCACGCAGCCGATCTATCCGGTTTGGTGCCAAGCGGGGCAAAAGGGCGGGTGACCATCGAGGATTTTGAGCGGTTCATTACGGATCTAGAGAAACAAAAGCTGACGCCGGCCTCGTCGATGCGAGTGGCAGTGGCGGATGCGATGCGCCGGAGTTGGACCCGGCCTCTGGCCACAGTGGGGCGACCTGCGCGGATGGATGCGTTGATGGCCCACCGAAAACAACATCCGGCCAAGCCGGGGCCTACTCTCTATGCAGTGAGGGCACTGGGAATGGCTTTGGGAGAAAACAGCACGCCGGCGGGAAGGCTGGTGGGGAACCGCATTGTGCATCCCGGGTCGATCGATATTGGATTTGCGGTGGAGGCGGAAGACGGGGTACTGGTGCCCGTGTTACGGAAAGTGGACAAAACCCCGCTGGATATGTTGATCGGCCTTTATACGGAGCGGATGGCACAAGCCAAAGATCGCAAGTTACCGGTGGAAGCAGTGGGTGGATCGGTCGCAGTGGTGACGAACTACGGGACGTTCGGATTGGAGTGGGCAACCCCCATTCCACTGCCGGATCAGAGCTTGGTGCTGGGTTTTGGCGCGGCCAAGATCGTGCCTGCGTGGGATGCGGCGTCCAACGCGTTTAAGCCGGTGAGCGAGGCGCGCCTCACATTGAGTTTCGACCATCGGGTCATCGACGGTGGGGCCGCGGGTCGCCTCCTTGCCCGCGTGGCGGAACTTTTAGAAAATCCTGAGAAGCTGTAGAGGGAATCCCAGGCCAAGTCCGCCCGAGGTTGTGGTGGTGGTGCCGACGAAGCCCCCAAACCGCAGATAGAATCAGGGAGTATTTGCCGGAGAGGGGAATGTTTATTTGGGTTGTTGTTTCCAGAAAAAACGCAGGCAGGAGCAGAAGTCATCCGGCTGTTTGGAAATCATCTGATCCAGTTGATTGGGAAAAAACCATTCGAGACTGGCGACTTCGGTCGGGTCGGGTTTGAAGGGGCCGGAATGGAAGGCGCGGTAGAGCCAGACGAATTCTTGATCGGTCTCCTGGCATGCGGGGAAATATCTGAGTCGGAGGAAGCTGTGGCAGGCGCTGGATGGGATGCCGATTTCTTCGAGGATTTCGCGGTGCATAGCGGTGTCGTACTCTTCGCCGGCGTTGACGTGACCACTGACGCTGGAGGTCCAACGGCCGGGTTCACGATCTTTGGTGAGGGAGCGGCGTTGGAGAAGAAGACGTCCGTCATCGTGAAAGAGCCAGAGATGGACGGCACGGTGGAGGAGTCCGCTGGCATGGATTTCCGAGCGCGGGGCGGAGCCGACGACCCGGTCGTTCCGGTCAACGAGGTCAAACTTTTCGTCCGACACGTTCATAGAGTTGGCGCCATTGGGCAGGATCCAGTTCTTCGGCCCGGCTGGCGAGGTCCACGGGAAGAAGGCGTTGGAGTTGTTTGCGGCGCTGGGAAAATCCTTGGCGGACGAAGGCGTGAAAATTCTCGAGATCGTTGGGAATGGAATCGCGGCGGGTGAGGCGCAGGACGGCGGAGTGAACCCGCGGGCGGGGATAGAAAACTTCGGGTGGTAGTTGGCGGATCTTTTCGATGGAGAAGACGGTTTGAAGAAGAATGGAGACGGCACCGTAATCCGAGGTACGGGGCAGGGCGGTAAAACGATCCGCGACCTCTTTTTGCAAAGTGACGACAATCGTTTTGGGAGGGGCAGGGCGGAGGGCGAGTTGAACGAGGAGAGGTGTGGAGATGGAGTAGGGTAAGTTGCCGCAGACGAAAGAGCGGGCGGTGTGGTGGGGCAGGGTTTTGAGAGCATCGCCTTCGATGAGTTGGAAGCGGGGCTCGTCCTTAAATTCTTCGCGGAGCCAGGTGACGAGGCCCTGATCTATTTCAAAAGCTTCCACGGAGTGGCCTGCGGCGAGGAGGGCGCGAGTGAGGGCGCCGAGGCCTGGTCCGATTTCCTGAACCGGTTCGGTGTCGGAAGGAGGCAGGGCGGTGGCGATGACTGTGGCGAGGGTGGGTTCGGCCAAAAAATTCTGGCCGAGCTGGCGCAGGGGGCGCAGGCCGCGGGCGGCCAGAATTTCGCGGATTTGGGTGGGGTTCAGAGCTGGCGGCTGAGGATGGCGTGGAGTTCGCCTGGGTTGATGATGCCGCGGACTTTTTCGGAACCCTTGCCGTAGGCGGAGACCCAGCCGAATCCGGCGGAGGGGGCGGCAGGTTTGCCGGTGGAGATGCCGGTGGGATCGGAGCCTTTCTTGCCCGGACCATTGTGCCAGGAGAGGGAGGGAAGGCGGGGGGAGGATTTTTTAGCGTCGAGTTTGGCAGGGTCGAGGAACTGGAAACCGCCGATGGAGTAAGGACAGTAAACGAGGATAAGGGTGTTTTTCCCTGCATATTTGCGGGCGGTGTCAACGGC
>CAIVGD010000189.1 GCA_903905395.1 uncultured Verrucomicrobiota bacterium | reverse complement strand
GCCTTGGTATTCATCCCGCGTCCACTTTACCCTTACGATTGAGCCGACCGCCATCTTCTCTCGCGGCAGGATCCGCCCGCCGACGGAACATTTCTCCCAGCTTGCGGGCGGCTTCGGCCGGTTCAATTTCCCTGCCGGGAAGCAGACAGGCCGCCACCTCATACGAAAAGGTGCGTTTCCCGCGGCGGATAAATTGCCCCATCAGCTCTCGTTGCAAATATACCTGCCGGTTCTGGTCGTACGCCCCGATATGCAGGGGTTCCCCATCCAGCCAGACCGCCCAAAAAAGTACCGCAGGCTGTCCGGCCCTCTCAAACGGGAACGCCGTCCAAACCGTATCCTGCCCATCCAACGGCAACACCATCTCCTGCGTCTGACCCGACGCCGTCCAGCCTGCCCCCGGCATGCAGACGTCCGGACGATGATAAAGCTGGTTGGCGTTTCCCCGCGACGGAGCCCACCAGAAATGGTACCCCATCGTGTCCGCCCACTTCGCATAAACCCCCTGCGTCGCCCGCAAAACACCCGCCACCTCCGCAGGAACCGGTTCCTGCACCACCTGTTCGGTCAAGGCCAGCACAGGTTCCCAGCTGGTTCCCTCCGACTGGAAATACCACAGGTGAACCAGACCCATCGAAATCGCCAACCACGCCATCGCCAGCCAGCCGACCCTCGCCCCGTCACGCTCCATGGAAACTTGGGTCGGACCGGATGCCGCCGCGCCAGATCGATCCGCCCCACGCGAAGCCGCCCCCCACACCGTCAACACCACCGCCAGAAGAATTCCCATGCCCAGTAGATTGTGCCAGTAGTGCACCTGTTCCGCCCCTGTCCGCGCCCCGATCAGTCCCAGAATCACCGCCCGGATAAGATTGCCCGCGAGCGCCACCCCAACCGCCCAGCCCAGCAACCCAAGCCGCTTACCCACCCTCCGCCTAAAAACTTCTCCTCCTGCCAGCGCCACCATCATCGCCGATTGCAGACTCTGCAACCCGCTACACGCCTCCTCCACTCCCAGAACACACCCGGCGACCCGGATCGTTTTCCCGTCCACTTCCGCCGCCACTCCCAGCCAGTTGAGAATCTCCCCCGTTCCGACCGCCACCCAGCCTTGGAGTTGCAGAGTCGTCCCCACTTCCCACGCGCCCGGCCAAGGGATCGCCGCCAGCGGAAAAAAAACCGGAAAAATCATCGCGCGTACCCCAGCCCTGCCTCCAGTGATAAAGGCAGCCGCCAGGGTGACTCCCACCGCCATCAGCCCCATCGCCCATAAAACCGGCCGCCAATACAGCGGGGTTTGCCGCACCAACTCCACCGGCCCCGCCAACAAAACCGCCAACCAGATCAATCCCCACGCCCACCTCTGTTCCGATAACACCACCCGCACCCGCCGGCACTCCGGCCAACGCCGCCAGAAAAAATATCCGCCCAGCAAAGGAACAAAAAAACCGTACGAGTACGCGTCCGTGTGCTGCCACTCCCCCGCACAGGCCCAAAATGTCCAAAACCAGAAAAGCCCCGCTAAAACCCAAGCGAGGAACTGACCTGACACGCCACGCAGCCGAACCATGTAAGAAATATACCCCCCGTTCCCACCGTTCCAAAGACAGAATATTCTCCCGCAAATTTCTTCTCTTGGGATGACAAACTCTTACAATTCGCTCTCTTGAAGAACCCAAGCCCCCTCGTCGGCATCATCATGGGCAGTCGCTCCGACTGGCCCATCCTCCGCCCCGCTCAAATCCTCCTGCGCAAAGCAGGCATCCGCACCGAAGTCCGTATCGCCAGCGCCCATCGCACCCCCCTCCGCCTCATCGCCTACGCCCGCTCCGCCCGCTCCCGAGGCCTTCGTTTAATCATCGCCGGCGCTGGCGGCGCCGCCCACCTCCCCGGCGTGACCGCCGCCCTCACCCCCCTCCCCATCCTCGGCGTCCCCGTGGCCGGCAAAGCCCTCCGCGGTCTCGATTCCCTCCTCTCCATCGTCCAGATGCCCGCCGGCATCCCCGTCGCCACCTTCCCCATCGGCCGCCGTGGAGCCATCGCCGCCGCCCGCTTCGCCATCGCCCTCTTTCGCCAGATTCCTTGATTCCAGCAGCTAAAACGATCTGCACCTTCGTCGAAAATTAACTCGGCCGCCTTCTCTCCATCACCGCACGACTGCAACCTGGGATGCCGGATGTGCACTTTTCAAAAAAATGTCTCCTCGAAATTTTCCCCACTTGGATTACCATCTTGATGATTGCCGGCTGGTGCAATGGTAGCACACCAGACTTTGGATCTGGCTGTTCCTGGTTCGAATCCAGGGCCGGCAGCCATCTTCGTCTATCGTTTATGGAACATGGGCCCACGGGATAAAGCCCCGCTCCGAGAGACCATCCGCCCGGAGTGCGGACCTGCAGAGTCCTCAAATTCCCGAAGCGATCAACGCCTGGGATCCATCTCCCATGCAATCTTTCCCTCTGCCAAATCCTTCACCACCTCGGGCAAGCACCGGTGTTCCGCCTCCTGAATTCGCTCATGGAGGGATTCTGCCGTATCCCCCGATTCGATCAT